>JAICFA010000048.1 GCA_025923935.1 Candidatus Krumholzibacteriia bacterium | reverse complement strand
GGGATTGGTGGTGTCGATGATGACCTTCCCCTCGATTTGATCCTCGTCGGCGTCGCGCAACACATCCGCCGCCGCGGCTCCTTTGACCGCCAGCACCAGGATCTCGCCGAACTTGGCCGCGTCGGCGAAGCTGCCCGCCTTGACGTTCTTGTGCTGCGACGCAAACGCACCCAGCTTCGACGGGTCGCGCGTTCCCATGGTGACGTCGTACCCGCTGCGCGAGAAACCCGCCGCGAGTGCCTTGCCCACATCGCCCGATCCTAGTATTCCCACTCTCATAGCGCTCTCCTCATTTGATTAGATCACGGCTCCGGCACGGGTTGGTTGGCGCGCACCTTGGCCGAATCGGAAATCGCCAACGCCTTTCCCACTACATTCGCCCCGGGCAAACTCGATGCGGCGATGGCACTGTCGCGCTGCGCGTCGGTCAGCTTGCGGGTGTGCGTGTCGGATTTTTTCGAGCACGCCGAGAACGCGCACAAGGCCGCGAACACTATTCCCCAACCTATCCGTGTCGCTTTCATCATCTCACCCCGCCTTTGCCGGTGCCGTTAGAGAATCAACTCATAGTACACGAGCCCAGCGGAACGATAGACGACCCGGCCCACTTCGCGATAGCCACAACGTGCGTAGAACTCGCCGGCTCCGGCCTCGCCATCGTAGGCGTCGAGGCGGATGGCGTCGGCGGGCCACGCCGCGGCCACGTCGCTAGCGGCGTCCAGGCACGCGCGTCCGATACCGGTCCGCTGTGTCCTGGGAGCGACGGCCATGTTGATCAAGTAAAGGGGCCGCTTGCACGGCGTGAAATACGCGGTGTCGATCGCCCACGGCTTGCGCGTCTGGAGCGTCAGGGTCGCGATGATCTTGCCGCGGCGCCGTGCTACGAAAACGCGCGACCGCTTCATGTCCGACGCTACACCGCGCTCCGAGCAGTGCCCCGACCAATGCCCCTTGCCGAACCCTCGCGTCAGCTCGTCGGCGGTCGCGTTGCGGAGAGACGCGATGGCACTCGCGTCGCTTGGCGCGGCCAGCTCGAGGCGAATCTTGGGCATGGTTCAGTGCTCGTCGAGCCGCTTCTCGATGCGCTTGTCGGGCACCAGCCACAAGAGCGCGATCGCCACATAGATGGCGTCGGAAAACCACTGGTCGACGAATGCGAGCGCGATGGCGGCGACGTAGCCGACGATCGAGATCTTTCCTTTCACGTCCTTGCCGATGGCCGCGGCGAGGACGGAATCGGGCCCGTGGTGCGACACGATCTCCATCGTCAGGATGGTGTACGCGATGGCCGCCATCAAGAGCACCATGCCGTATACCGCCGTCGGCTCCGACGCGAAGTGATTCTCGCCCATCCACCCCGTCGTGAACGGGATCAACGACAGCCAAAAGAGCAGGTGCATGTTCGCCCACAGGATCCGGCCGTTCACGCGGTGGACGGTGTGGAGCATGTGGTGGTGATTGTTCCAGTAGATGGCCAGGAACACGAAGCTCAAGACGTAGGTCAAGAAAACCGGCAGCAGCGGCCGCAGGGCGCTGAAGGTCGAGTCGTGCGGAATCTTCAGCTCGAGCACGAGAATGGTGATGATGATGGCGAACACGCCGTCGCTGAACGCTTCCAGGCGGTTTTTGGTCATGCGCGGCAGTATAGCGGAGGGTCGCGCCGGCCGTCACGCCTCCGGTGATTCCCTACGCGGTGGCGCGAACCTCCCCGCGAGTGGGCGTCGCGACGCTCCGCGCCAAATTTCCCCTTGACCCTGGCGCAGAATGCATAATAATGCTCCCCACGGAATAGTTATACATGTCCAAGCTCTCTCGGCAGAAGATCATCGAAGACATTGTCGCCAAGCGCCCGGTGGCAAGCCAGGACGAGCTGCGCCTGCTCCTGTCGCGGCGCGGCCACGCGGTCACCCAAGCAACGCTCTCGCGCGACATCCACGAGCTGGGCCTGGTCAAGACGCCGGACGGCTACGCCAGCCTGTCCGAGGAGCGCGCCGCCACCCATTTGGTCTCGGTCGAGCGGCTGGTGCGCGAGTTCGTGCTCGACGTCACCGCTGCGCAGAACTTGGTCGTGGTTCGCACCAGCGCGGGTAGCGCGCAAGGTGTCGCGGCCGCCCTCGACGCGGAGCGCTGGCCCGAAGTGGTCGGCACCGTGGGCGGGGACGACACCATTCTCATCGTTTCACCGGACAACAAGCATGCGTCCCTGCTCGTCAGGCGCATCCGCAAGATTTTGGACTAATGCCAACTACCGTGCAGCCCGCGGTGGTCGGCGCCACGGGCTACACCGGCGCCGAGCTCACCCGACTTCTCTTGAAGCATCCGCGCTGTCGGACGCCGCTGTTGTTCCACGACCGCGACGAGGCGGCGAACGCGGACTTCGCCGAGCTGTATCCGTGGTACGCGGACGCGAATGCGTCCGCGCGCCTTCCAATCGAGCGTCTCGATTGGGCGCAGATGCAGCGCGCCGGTGTGGACGTGCTCTTTCTCTGCACACCGCACGAGCTTTCGCGGCGTCTAGTCCCGCAAGCCGTCGAGCGCGGACTGCGCGTCGTTGACCTGAGCGGCGCGTGGCGCCTCAAGCAAGCTACCCATCGCGCCGTGTACGCCTTCGAGGACGAGAACCCGCAAGCGGCTTCTGCCCTCGACGCGTCCGCGGCGTACGGGATTCCCGAGCTGCGTGCGTCCGCCATCGCGGACGCGCGCGTGGTCGCCAACGCCGGCTGCTACGCGACCTCGATCATTCTCGCGCTCGCGGCGTGGATCGACGGCGGCCTGCTCGACGTGAACGCGGGCGTGGTGTGCGACTCGAAGTCCGGCGTCTCGGGCGCCGGCAAGGCCGCCACGGCCCGCACCCACTTCGTGGAGGTAAGCGATAACTTCTCTGCTTACAGCGTGTTCGGACATCGTCACACGGGCGAGGTGCTGGAGCAGCTGGGGCTCGAGCGCGCGCAGCTGCAGTTCACGCCGCACCTCTTGCCGATCCCGCGCGGGATTTTTTCCAGCATCTACGTGCGCGCCCGTAACGGGACGCGCGCTCGCGACCTGGACGCGTGCCTGCGCGAGTTCTACCGCGACGCGCCCTTCGTGCGCGTGCGCGGGAGCGGAAAACTGCCGGAAATTCGCTTCACGCTGCACACCAACTATTGCGACATCGGCTTCGCGATGGAAAGCGACGGTCCGCGCGTGCTCTTGGTGTCGTGCCTCGACAATCTCGTCAAGGGAGCGTCGGGCCAGGCGGTGCAAAATTTCAACGTGATGTACGGTTTCGACCAAAGAGAGGGACTGCAGTGAAGCTGGTGGTGAAAATCGGCGGTGCGGCCATGGAAGACGCGGCCTCGTTGCAGCGTCTCGCGTGCGCCGTCTCGAGCCTCACGCGTGCGCGTCATCGCGTGTTGGTCGTCCACGGCGGCGGCTCATCGCTCAACGCGACGCTGCGCGCGCTGGGTCGCGAAGTTCGCTTCGTCGAGGGGTTGCGCGTGACCGACGCACCCACGCGCGACGCGGCGGTCATGGTGTTTGCGGGTTTGGTGAACAAGAAGTTGGTGGCGGTTCTGGGCGCGGCGGGAGTTCCGGCGCTCGGAATGTGCGGCGGCGACTTGGGCATCATGCGCGCCGCGCCCAAGACCTCGCCGGAGGGCCTCGGCTTTGTCGGCGACGTGGTGGCGGTGGACGCGCAGTGGATTGTCCGCTTGTGGTCGGCGGGTGCGGTGCCGGTGGTGGCCAGCATCGCGCTGGGCAACGACGGCGAGTACTACAACGTCAATGCCGATGAGGTGGCGTCGGCCTCTGCGGCCGCACTCAAGGCGGACACGTTGGTATTTCTGACCGACGTAGCGGGCGTGCGCGGCGCCGACGGCGACGTGGTGCACGCGCTCCACATCGCCGACATTCCCGAATTGATCGAGCGCGCGGTGGTGAGCGGCGGCATGCTGCCCAAGCTGAACGCGTGCACCCGCGCCCTGCGCGGGGGCGTGGCGCGCGTGCATATTCTTGCAGCGACGCGTGCGGATGAAATGCACGGTGTCACCAACGGCGGCATCGCGTGCGGAACCGAGGTGGTAGGTCGATGAGCGCCAGCTTGGAACTGATTCGCCAACAGGAGGCGCAGCTGCTCGTGTCGACGTACGACCGCGTTCCCGTGCTGTTCGAACGCGGCGAAGGCGTGCACTTGTTCGATTGTGACGGCCGCCGCTATGTCGACTTTCTGTCGGGCATCGGCGTCAACGCGCTGGGACACGGCCACCCGGCCATCAGTGCCGCCATTACGGCGCAAGCTGGGCGGCTGATCCATGTTTCGAATCTGTTTTATCACGAGCACCAAGCGCGTCTCGCCGCCAAGCTGGCCGCGCTCTCCGGCCTCGACCGCGCGTTCTTCTGCAACAGCGGCACGGAAGCCTGGGAGTGCGCGCTCAAGCTCGCGCGTGCCTATGCGCGCAGTGCCAAAAAGAACGGCGCGAAGCCCAAGGCCAAGCTCCTGGTGATGGACAACTCGTTCCACGGACGAACACTGGGCTCGTTGGCCACGACCGGGAACAAGAAATACCGCGCGCCCTTCGCTCCCATGCTGCCGGGTGTGACCTTCGTGCGCTTCAACGACGTCGCCGATCTGGAGGCGAAGTTCGACGACAGCGTGTGCGCCATCGGATTGGAGACGGTGCAGGGCGAAGGCGGCGTGTTGCCGGCGTCGCGCGAATTTCTGACGCGCGCGCGGGTACTCACGCGCGAGTCCGGAGCGCTTTTGCTTCTCGATGAGATTCAGTGCGGACTCGGGCGGACGGGTGCGATGTTCGCCTACCAGCACTACGGTGTCACACCCGACGTCGTCACGGTGGCCAAGCCGCTCGCGGCGGGCTTGCCGCTGGGCGCGGTACTGGCCACGCACGACGTCGCGGCCGCCTTCAAGCCCGGCATGCACGGCACCACCTTTGGCGGCGGACCGCTGGCGTGTGCCGCGGCCATCGCGTTCTTGGGCGAGCTGGCGAAGCCGGAAATGCTGGAGCACATCCGGGAGACCGGCGCCTATTTCAAGGAGCAGCTGCTCGCGCTCAAAGCGCGTCACGCTGAAATCGTCGACGTGCGTGGGATGGGCTTGATGCTGGCAGCGGAGCTGAGATCCGCCGAGCAGGCGAAATCGACCGTAGCGGCCGCGCTCACGCGCGGCGGTGACGGCTATGTGATAAATCGCACGCACGACACCGTGCTGCGTTTTCTCCCGCCGTACATTATCGCGCGGGAACACGTCGACGGGTTGATAGCCGTGCTCGACGACTTGCTATCCGGAGGTAATGCGAATGCGTGACAAAGTAGTATTGGCGTACTCGGGAGGGCTCGACACCTCGATCATCATTCCGTGGCTGGTCGAAAACTACGACTGCGACGTGGTGGCGTACGTCGCCGACGTCGGCCAGGACGAAGACTTGGATGCCGTCGCCGACAAGGCGGTCGCGACCGGCGCCTCCAAGGTCATCGTCGACGATTTGCGCGAGGAGTTCCTCACCGGCTACGTGTTCCCCGCCATTCGCGCGGGTGCCGTCTACGAGCACAAGTACCTCCTCGGCACCGCGCTGGCGCGTCCCGTCATCGCCCTGCACCAGGCCGAGCTGGCGCTACGCGAAGGTGCGACTGCACTCGCGCACGGCTGCACCGGCAAGGGCAACGACCAGGTGCGCTTCGAGCTCGCGTTTCGCGCGGTGGCACCCGAGCTCAAGATCATTGCACCGTGGCGCGAATGGAACTTGGTCTCGCGCGAAGATTGCCTCGACTACGCCGAGTCGCGCGGAATTTCCGTCGCGCAAAGCCGTGCCAAGATCCACAGCCGCGACCGCAATCTGTGGCACGTCAGCCACGAGGGCGGCGAGCTGGAAGACCCCAACCACGCGCCGCTAGCAACGACGTGGCAGTGGACGCTTTCGCCGCAGGCCGCCCCCGACGAGGTGGAAACGGTCGAGATCGGTTTCGAGGAAGGCATTCCGGTGGCGGTCAACGGCGTGCGCATGGGACCGGTCGCGTTGATGGGGATCTTGAACGAGACCGGCGCGCGTAACGCCATCGGCCGCGTCGACATGGTCGAGAACCGCTTTGTCGGCATCAAGTCGCGCGGCTGTTACGAGACCCCCGGCGGGACGCTCTTGCTTACCGCCTATCGCGAGCTGGAAGCGCTGTGCCTGGACCGCGACCTCGCGCACTATAAGCAGACCTTGTCGCTCAAGTACGCCGAGCTCGTGTACTACGGCCAGTGGTTCACGCCGCTGCGCGAATCGATCGACGCCTTCGTCGACACGACGCGGCGCGCGATCACCGGCACGGTGACGCTCTCGCTCTACAAGGGCAACGTCTCGGTGTCGGGCCGCCGCTCGCCGACCTCGATGTACCAGCACGACGTCGCCAGCTTCACAATGAACGACGCCTACGACCAAAAGGACGCGGCCGGCTTCATCCGCATCGTGGGGTTGCAGACGCGCGGTCGCATGGCACCGCACGCGGAGGTAGTCGAATGAAGATGTGGTCGGGACGTTTCGAAGCGCCGGTGGAAGAGTCGTTCGACCGCTGGCAGCGCTCGTTTCCATACGACCGGCGCCTGCTGCCGTACGAGATTGCGGCCAGCAAGGCGCACGCGGAAGCATTGCTCGAAGCCGGCGTGCTCACAGAAAAAGAGCTCGCCGCCATTTTGGGCGCGCTGGGACGACTGCTCTCCGAGGGCGTGCCCAAGGACGACGACGCGTCCATCGAGGACGTGCACCACTTCGTCGAGCAGCGTGTCGCCGAGCAAGTGGCCGACGCGGGCTTGAAGCTGCACACCGGTCGCAGCCGCAACGAGCTCATCGCCACCGACCTGCGGCTGTACGTGCGCGACTCCATCGACCACGCCCAGGCGCGCCTGTCGGACTTGGTCGACGCCATGGTGGTGCAAGCGGAGAAGGCTGGCACTGCCGCCATCCCCGCGTACACGCACATGCAGCGCGCCGAGCCGGTCCTCTTGGCACACTGGTTCTTGGCGTACGCCGAGATGTTCATGCGGGACATCGACCGGCTGCAATCGTGCCGCGAGCGGTTGAACTTCTGCCCGCTCGGGTCGGGCGCGGTCGCGGGCGCCATCGTGCCGGTCAATCGCGAGACAATCGCGCACAAGCTGGGGTTCGACGGGCCCACCGCCAACAGCATGGATGCCACCAGCGACCGCGATTTCGCCGTCGAGTTTGTACAGCACGCCGTGCTGGTGGCGAATCACATCAGCCGTTTGGCGGAGGACTTGATTCTGCTGTCGACCACCGAGTACGGCTTCGCGCATCTGCCCGATTGCTACTGCACCGGCAGCAGCGCCATGCCGCAAAAGAAGAACCCCGATGCGCTCGAGCTTTTGCGTGCGCACGCGGGGCGCATGCTCGGCAATTCCGTTACCCTGGCAACCACCGTGAAGGCGCTGCCGCTCGCGTACAACAAAGATTTGCAAGAAACGCAGACGCCGCTCTTCGACACGGTGGGACGCACGCTGGCGGCACTCGATATCGCCGCCGGTTGCGTGCGCGGACTCGAGTTCGACATTCCCCGCATGCGCATCGCCGCCGCCCGCGGCGGAATGAACGCGCTGGCGGCGGCCGCGTTTCTTGCCCGGCGCGGGACGCCCTTTCGCAAGGCACACGAGTCGGTCGGTCGCGCAGTGCAGCTGTCGCTTTCCAAGAAATGCGAATTGGAAGAGCTGTCGACGGAGGATTTGCGTCGCTGCGATATCGAAGTACCCCTCGATTCATTCCGCGCCGCACTCGCGTTGGACAGCGTGTTGGCGCTGCACGACGTAGAGGGTGGCACGGCACCCGCGCGCGTCGCGGCCGCCATTCGCAACGTGCGCGAGCGCCTCGATTCCCTACAGGAGCCCCCGAGTGAACGTTCGTAACGCCGTCTTGCCCGACGCCGAGGGCATTCGCCGCTTGATCGCCGGCCACGTCGGCGACGGCACGCTCTTGCCGCGCTCGCTGCCCGAGATCTGCGAAAACATCCGCGATTTCGTCGTGGCCGAGCACCGCGGCGAGCTGGTGGGGTGCGCCGCGCTCCATTTGTATGGCGAGCACCTGGCGGAGATCCGCTCGATCGCCGTGCAACCGCGGGCGCGTGGCCGGGGTGCGGGCACCATGCTGGTGAAGGCGCTACTTCGGGAAGCGTCGCGCCACGGCGTGCAGTGCGTGTGCTTGTTCACGCGCATTCCGGAATTTTTTGCCGGCCTCGGGTTCCAGATCACGCACGAGCCGCTGCCCGACAAGCTATATAAGGACTGCCGGCGCTGTTCGCGCCGTCATGCGTGCGACGAGATTGCCATGATTCGCGGCGAGCTGCCCCAGGCGGAGCCCATCGCCGCGATCGCCAAGATTCGGCGGCCGATTGTAGCGGCCGGAGGTGGACGATGAGCCTGCACGTTCCGCGCGGATTTCTGTTCGCGTCGACCACCGCGGGAATCAAAGCCAGCGGTAACCCCGACGTGGCGCTGGTGGAGGCACCGGCGGGTGCCAACGCCGCCGCGATGTTTACCAGCAACCGCGTCGCCGCGGCCCCGGTGACCGTCGGTCGCGAGCACCTGCGCGCGTCGCGCGGTAACATCCGCGCCCTGATTATCAATGCGGGTAATGCGAACTGTGCCACGGGCGCGGACGGATTGGCGGCGGCAAGAGATTCCTGCTCGGCTCTCGCGTCACTATTGTCTGTGAAGTCAGAACAAATTTTTCCGTCGTCCACCGGGATCATCGGCGTGCCCTTTCCCACGGCCAAGCTGGTCGACGCCCTCCCGGCCGTCCTCGCCAATCGCCGCGACGACAAGGCCGCGGTCTTCGACGTCGCGCGCGCCATCATGACCACCGACACGCGCATGAAAACGCACTCCACCTCGTTCAGCATCGAGAATCAGGAAGTGTGCGTGCTCGGTGTGGCCAAGGGCGCGGGCATGATTCACCCCAACATGGCGACGTTGCTGGTCTACCTGTTCACCGACCTCGACGCGCCCGTCGCGCAATTGCGGCGCGTGCTCCGTCCCGCCGTGGGCGAGACCTTCAACACCATCTCCATCGACGGCGACACCTCCACCAACGACACCGTGGTGCTCATGGCGAGCGGTGCGTCGGGCGTGAAGGCGCGGACCCTTGGCGACGAGCTCGCATTCAAGAAAGCGGTCACCGAGGTGTGTGCGTCATTGGCGGCGCAAGTCGTCGCGGACGGCGAAGGTGTGGTGCACTCCGTCTTGCTGCAGGTCGATGGTGCACCGTCGCGCGCCGCCGCCGACCGTATCGCGCGCACGCTCGCGCATTCGCTGTTGGTCAAGACCGCGTGGGCCGGTGCCGACCCCAATTGGGGTCGTTTGCTGGCCGCGGTCGGACGCTCCGGCGTTTCATTGGATCCAAACGCGGTCGCGATTTGGATTGGCGGGGAGAAAGTCTGCGACCACGGCGCCGCGGTGCCGTTCGATTCGGTTGCCGTCCACCGCCGCATGAGCGAGCCCAGCTACGAGATTCGCGTGCAGGTCGGCCGCGGCGATGGTGCCGCGCGCATTCTGACGAGCGATCTGACCGCGGAGTACGTCCGCATCAACGCCGACTACTCGACGTAGCCCCCCAAAAAAAGTCCAACGAACCATGTAAAACATGCTTGACAAATATCAAGCATGCTTTACACTATGACCAGTGTCCTTTACCGAACTGGGGGTTCGTCATGTCCGTTCCGCGTTCCAAGGCTGTCCTGCTGGCAGCCGGCATCGCCTGGCTGATCGTCTATTTCGGGTGCCGTTTTATTCTCGACCAGCTTGCCCTACCGGAGGGAGTCCGCATCGCGGTCGCACTCGTGCCGGCCATTCCCTTCACCATCTTTCTCGTCTGCGCCATCGCAAACGTGCGCGCGATGGACGAGCTGCATCGCCGCGTCCACCTCGAAGCACTCGCCTTCGCCTTTCCCATCGGAGTATTCGTGCTGATGATTCTGGGCCTTTTGCAGCTCGTCATTAATTTCCACCCGCAGCGCTTCAACTTCCGCGACGCGTGGCCGATTCTCTGCATTCTCTATTTTGTCGGCCTCGCGTTGAGCTGGAGGCGGTACTCGTGAAAAGCCGTCTGCGCGTGCTGCGCGCCGAGCGCAATTGGTCGCAGGCCGAGCTGGCGGAGCGACTCGCCGTTTCGCGCCAGACCATCAACGCGCTGGAAACCGAGCGTTACGAACCGAGCCTCGGGCTCGCGTTCCGAATCGCGAAACTGTTCGGATTGAAGATCGAGGAGATTTTTCAGCCGGGAGATAATGCCTAGTTTGCCTTGCGAGAGGCATGAGTCAGCTGCTTGAAAGAAGTGATTACCTTCGCGGGGAAGGCGATTACCACCCAATCTGGCTTAGTATGTGTCAACGAGGTTTACAGCTTCGGCGTAATCCGCTCCCGCGCCTCCGGCGACGTGATCACCGGAATCACTTCGAAGTCGGTCAAATCGTCCCAGTTGGAAATCCACTCATCGAGCAAGCGGCGGTCGTCGCACTCCATGACTTGCCAGCACATCGACATGTCGTCGATGATCCAGCTGGACACGTACTTCACGCCGTCGGGCATCATGCGGCCCTGATCGCGAAAGCGTCGATACACAGGTACGGGATCGCCGTGCTTGAAGCGCTCGATGACCATGTACAGCATCACCAGCTTCTCCCCTTCCTGCGTGCACGTCGCGGCCGCCGCCAGGTTGAGCCGCCCGACGATTTCGGAGCATCCGGCGATCGCGGCGCCGGTGAAGGCGAACGCGACGGCGATTTTTTCCGATCCCGACGACCACCGCTGCGCGAGCCACCGCTCGAGCCGGAGCGTGGCGCTCCATGCGGACCGCGGCTCGCGCGCGACGCGTCGCGCCGTTCGCGACTGCTCTGCTCCAAGCGTCCCTCGGGTTGCGCCTTGTAATCGAAATCGGGGACGGTAATCCGCGGAAGCCGCTTCTTGAGGGCGCGCTCGATGCGCGCCATGTCCCCTTCCTCTTGCGGCGACACGAAGGTGAATGCGTCGCCGGTCGCCTCGGCGCGTGCGGTGCGCCCAACGCGATGAATGTAGTCTTCGGGTGCTTTGGGCACGTCGAAGTTGACGACGTGTCCCAATTCCTCGACATCGATGCCACGCGCGGCGATGTCGGTGGCGACCAGCACTTGCTGTTTCCCGCTCTTGAAGCTCTCCAATGCGCGCGTGCGCTGGCTCTGGGAGCGATTGCCGTGAATGCGCTCGGCGCGCACGCCGCGCTTGACGAGGAAGTCGGCGACGCGGTCGGCACGGTGCTTGGTGCGCGTGAACACGAGCGCGTCCTGGATGTCGCCGCGTTGCAGCAGCGCCACCAACAGCGACGACTTCAGCTCCTGTGCGACTGGATACACGGCCTGGGTGATGCCAACGGCGGGGGCACTGGTTCGCTGCAGATTGATGGTCGCCGGATCCTTGAGCAGCTCGCGCGTGAGCGCGGCAATCGGTGGCGGCATGGTCGCGCTGAAAAAGAGCGTCTGCCTGCGAGCGGGAATGTGGCGGAGGATACGCTTGATATCGGGCAGAAAACCCATGTCGAGCATGCGATCGGCTTCGTCGAGGACGAGAAACTCGACGTGGTTCATCTTGGCATAGCCGAAGCGGAAGTGGTCGAGCAAACGGCCGGGAGTGGCGATGATGACGTCCACGCCGCTTCGAAACGCGTGCTCCTGCGGCCCCATTCCCACGCCACCGAAGACGGCGGCGCCCATGACGGGCGTGTGCACCGCGAGGTCGTTCAAGTCGTCGAGAATCTGAGCGGCCAGCTCGCGCGTGGGCGTCACGATGAGCGCGCGCGTCACGCCCCGCGGACGGGAAATCAAATGATGCGCAATGGGCAAGAGGAACGCAGCCGTCTTGCCGCTGCCGGTCATGGCGCACGCGAGCACGTCACGGCCTTCGAGTGCGGGCGGAATGGCGTCCGCTTGAATCGGCGTGGGCCGCGTGAAGCCTAGATCTTTGATGCCTTTGAGCAGATTGGGATGGAGCTTGAAGTGAGTGAAGGGCATGTCGGCATTCTATCCCTTCGAGGGTTGCTTCACCAGGGCGATTCCCACGGGCAGCGTGTCACGCTACGACGAATCGCACTCCACGCAATTCAGCGTTTTCCCGATAAACTGATCGCGCGACGCCTCGGTCAGCACCCATTCTCGGTCCTGCCAGGGCGGATTGTGCCGGACGTGCTGGGTGTGGCCGCACTCCAGCTCGGCCACCCAGTGCCCTTCTTCATCTTGATGGAATCCGGTGATGCGGCGCTTCACGGCTGTCGCTCGACTAGCTGCCGCTTCTCGCCCGCCGACATGCGCTTGATCTGGTGCTCGCGCTTCAGCGCGGCGCCGCGGTCGGAAGCCGGTTCGAGGTAGACCAGCTCAACCGGACGGCGCGTGCGGGTGTATTTCGCACCCGAGCCGTCGTTGTGCTTCGCCACGCGCGCCTCGGCATTTTTTGCCACGCCGGCGTACAGGGTGCCGTCGGCGCACTCCACTACATAGACGAACCACGCGTCGGGTGCGGTCGGGACACCGGTCATTTCTGCCGTGCTGGCGTCGTCGGACATGGTACCGATGCTATCACGAGCACCACGCGTTGGCCATCTTGGGCCACGGAACGGCGCGCCCCCTTCCGCCGCGCGCACGGAACCGGCGCGCCAAGCGGCCGGAACAAGCCGGTCGCCACGAGTTGCAACGCGCCACATCGACTGCACACGGGGCACTACGGGAACACATGTGCGCCTTCGCACGCACGCTGGCACGTCGCTCGCACACTACGATGGCGAAGCAACTCTACTTGTGTCCAAGGATTGACGTTACTGGCCGATCGTGGCGGATACGTCCGCATCACGCTACGGCGCTTTCTTCGTGAGGTGATCATTGTGCGACACGCACTGACTCGACTCGTTGTGCTCGCATTCGCGGGCGCTCTCATTGCGTCCGATTGGGTGGCACCGCTCCGGGCCGAGGCTCAGACCTACACGAGGCTCCAGGTGCTCCTGCCCGGTGAAAACCCCGCACCCGGCACGGGTACGGGTAAGTCGGGAACACCGACGGGACAAGTGGTTGGAATACCGTTCAATGTCCGCGTGCGGGCGTGCGACAACAGCTGGAACCTGGTGACATCGATCACCAACGTCATCGACCTGAACTCGAGCGACGTCAGCGCCACGCTGCCGGCAAACTTTGCCCTGTCGGGCGGTGCCGCGACAGTGAACGCCACCCTGAACGCGGCGGGACAGTTCACGTTCTCGGCCGACGACCAGTCGGACCCGACCATTCCGCTGGCGACGTCATCCTCGATCGTCTCGTTGCTTCTGCAAGGCTTTGAATTCTCGAACATCAATCAGAAGAACCAATACGCGGGCGTGCCGATGGCGATCAGTATCGAGGCGGTTAACCCGAACGGCGCGCACGTCGCCTACACGGGGCCCGTGAGCTTGAATGAGATGACGAGCTTCGGCTTGGGCCGCATCTCGCCGGCGACAGTCAATATGACGAACGGCTCCTGGTCGGGCAGTGTCACCATGTATCGCGCCGACGAGACGTCGATCAACCGCGGCAATGTCAACATCGAGGCATATCTTGCGTCGGATCCGTCGGTCAACGGCACCAGCGATCCGTTCACGGTCCATCCGGGCCCGTTCAGCAAGCTGCAGGTCGTCGTGCCGGGTCAGGACCCGCTGCCGGGCAGCGTCACCGGTTTGACGGGTAGCCCCGCGTCGCAGAGCGCGGGTGTGCTGTTTGCCGTCGATGTCTACGCGACCGACGCGTACTGGAACCCGCTGCCGAGCGCCGACGTCGCCCGCCTCACGTCGAGCGATGCCAACGACAACATGCCGCTGAGCGGTGCGCTCACGAACGGGTTCCGCCGCTTCAACGCGTCGCTGGGAACGGTCGGCACGCAGACGATCACGGTCAACGACCAGACCAACGGCTCCATCACCGGCATGACCTCGCAGGGCATTCCGGTGATCGCGAGCGGCGCGCACCACTTCGTGATCGACAACATTGCGGGACCGCTCACCGCGGGCTCGCCCACTAACGTCCACATTCGCGCCACCGACGCGACCGGTAACACCGTGCCGGGATTCAGCGGCAACGCGATCATTATCGCCAACACCGGCCCCGGCAGCATCTCGCCGGAGTCGATCGTGTTCTCGAACGGCGAGTGGCAAGGCAACATGGTGTT
>JAICFA010000047.1 GCA_025923935.1 Candidatus Krumholzibacteriia bacterium | reverse complement strand
TTGTAGCGTTCGACGTCGGCGCGGTATTGGGATATTTCGCTGCGCAACTTGCCGGTGTCGGCGATGGTGGATGCGAGCAGGCGGTTGGTGACGGCAAGCTCGCGCTGAATGGTGATGGCTTGCCACGCGAATCCCGCGGCCGCCACGGTCGCCACCGCGGCCACACTCCACGCGAGGCGAATGCGCCCGCGACCGGCTTGCGATTTCGCCGGGTGATGCGTCGACTGAACACGGTCCATCAATCGCGCTTTCACGCGGGCGGGTGGCGCCACCTGCGGGACAGCGCGCGCGAGATGGACCGAAAGCTCCGACACGTCGCGCAGTCGCGTGGAGCATTCGGTGCAGCCGGCGCGCAAGTGGGCATCGACGGCGGCGCGTTCGGCGTCGTCGAGGGTGCCGAACACGTACGACTCGAGCAGTTCGAATGCGATTTTGTGGTCCATTAGGTCTTGATGGCGAGAATGCGCCGCAACTGTGTCACCCCTTCGCGCAGGCGGCTCTTCACGGTTCCCAGCGGTGTGCCCAACTGGGTTGCGATGCCGGAGTGCGACAGGCCTTCGTAGTACGACATGCGAATCACATCGCGATACACCGGATCGAGCTGCTCCAATGCGGCCAACACTTCGTTGGCTTCCGCCGACAGAGCAATGTCATCGGCGCCCTTTCCGTCGGTCGACACCGCCGCCTCCAACGACGTTTCCCGAGCGCGGGCGCGAAACCCGCGCGAGCGGGTGCGGTCGATGGCGAGCCGCCGCGTTAGAATGGTCAACCACGCCAATGGGCTGCCTTTCGAGGCGTCGAAGGCATCGCCGCGGTCCCACAACCGAAAGAACACGTCCTGGGTGACGTCTTCGGCGTCGCCGTCGTTGCGCAAAATGCTGCGGGCCAGGCTGTACACGAACGTTGCATGGCGGTCGTAGAACTCGGCCAGAGCGCCCTCGTCGCGATCGCGAATGCGCCGCAGGAGCGCGGTATCATGCGAGGGATCGGGCGTCGGGCCGGAGTCTGCGTGCATTTTCGCCATTAGGACTACGAAGTAAACCGGTTGTTTAGAGCAGCCGGGGAAAGTAGCGGCATTGTAACACGACTTATACCCCTGCCTTTACGCTTGATACGACCTTGAGTTATGCTGCTCGTGCACTCACCAGAGGGGGGCCCCGATGATGTTTCCTCTGATCGTGATCGTTGCCGGAGTTGTCGGCACGTTATTGATGACCGGCACGATGTGGTTCATCCACCGTTCCGGCTGGGCGAACGCGGACATGACGCGCGCGCTCGGCAGCCTCGTCACCCGCCGCTACGAAAACTCGCTCTTACCGGGCTTCGCGCTGCAAACGGCCGGCGGCATTGTGTTCGCCGTCTTCTACCTGCTCATCATGCGCACGCTGAGCCTGGAGTCGATGGGCACCGCCCTCGCGGTGGGCGCCGCACTCGGCACGTTCCACGGCGCCGCGATGAGCTTCATCCTGATGGCGCTGGTGGCCGAAACACACCCGGTGGAGCGATTCCGCACCGCGGGTGTCGACGTGGGTGCGGCACACATCGCCGGCCACGTGGCGTACGGCCTGGGAGTGGGATTGGTTGCGGGCTGGCTCGGTACGGGACGGTCGCAGCCGACGACCGCGCTCATTTGCTCGTGGCTCGGCCTGGGCTAGGGACTGTCAGCTAACGGGCTCTTCCTGCGGGATCTGAACCCATCCGCGCGCCGCGAGCCACTCGCGCGCTTCATCCGCGCGCCGCGCGAACACGAGCCAGCTCACTACATCGCCGGGACGTGGCGACCAGCGCTCGTCGGTGGGCAGCACGATTTGCTGTCGCGCGAACGCTATCGGCAAGACGATGTGGCGCGCGTCACGCGGCAGGGGATACGTCGAGGTCGCCAACTCGCCGTTTTTCTCGAGGCGCCACGCTTCCAAAGTCGCACCGTTGCGCCGCAGACGGCTCGCCCACAAGTCGACGTCCACATCCGACCCGCACCACACTCGCGCGCGCGACTCTTTCACGTGCGCGGGCGTAATGGCACCGCGGTGCATGGCGACGTAAACGCGTGCGCTGCGGTTCTCGTCGATGGCGCGGCGCGCGAACAAGAGGTTCACGCCGCCGTTGGGCAGGAGTGCGACCACTCCCTTGCGCGTATCGAGGTCACTCTCTTGGATAATGCGGTCGTCGAGCGCGTTCCCGTTCAGCACGCGGAAGCCCTTGCGCTCCGCGGCGACGCACAACTCGGGGTTGGCGTCGACCAGTACGACTTCGTCGCCGGCGTTGCGCAGCTGATTCGCAAGCGCCAGGGCCAAGTCGTTGGCACCGAGGATGACGAAGCCCTTTCCGCGCGGGCGACGTACGCCGAGGCGCGCCGCGACGGCGGCCCCGCTCAAGCCCTGCACCAGCACGGTGGCCACGATCACGAGCATGACGAGTCCGCTCACCGCTTCCCCATCCGCGACACCCAGCTCGTCCATGCGCTGCGCGAACAGCACCGCGAGTGTTGCCGCCACGATGCCGCGCGGCGAGATCCACGATATGAATGCCTTCTCGCGACGGTTGAGGTCCGACCCCGCCGTGCACAGCACGACTTGCAGCGGTCGAACCAGCAGCGTGAGAGCCGCGGCGACCAAGAGACCGCGCACGCCGATCGCGGCAATCGCATCGAGATGGATGCCGGCCGCGACCACGATGAACATCAATCCGACGACCACCAGCGTGAACGGTTCTTTGAAATCGCGCAGCTCGTTCAAACGCTGCGGGTCGCGCAACCACACGTTGCCCACGACCAGGCCGGCGACGACGACCGCGGCGATGCCGGAGTCGGGTGCGAGGCGGTTGCCGGCCTGAAACGCGACCCACGCGAGCGTGAGCGTGAAGAGCTTCTCCATTCCTTGCGGGATCACGCGGCGCGAGCGGTGCACATAGACGGCGAGCGCACCACACGCCGCTCCCACCGCCGCACCCAGCGACAGCTTGAGCAAAACGTTCAACAGCGAGCTGCCCAACGACGGATCGGCATTTCCATAGGTGAGCTCGAAGGCAATCACCGCGAGAATCGCGCCGATGGCATCGAGGGAAATACTTTCGGCTTCCAGCAGGGCTTGTAGGTTGCGATTGACGCGAATGCGGCGCAAGAGCGGTGCGACCACGGTGGGGCCGGTGACGATCACCAGTGCCCCGAAGAGAAGCGACGGTCGCCAATCCCAACCCATGAGAGCGCGCGCGACCAGCGCGGCACCCGCCCAGGTGAGCAGTGCGCCCACGGTGGCGAGACGCCGCACCTCCACGCTTTCGCTCTGCAGCCGCCGCCACTGCAAGTTGAGCCCGGCTTCGAAGAGGATCACCGCGGCGGCGAAACTGACGATAAGGTCGAGTCCCCCACCGAGCACGTCGGGACGAACGATGCCGAGTCCGTCGCGGCCGAGCAGCACGCCCAGCACAAGCAAGATGACGATGCCGGGGAGGCGCAGGTTGAAGGCAATGGCTTGCGCGACCATGCCGGCCACGAGCGCGATCGCGACCGTCATGGCGGGAGTATGAATGTCGATTCCCTGCACTCGAGAACGCTAAACGCGGGTTACGGCTTGCACGCCGTGGCCTCGGGGTAGCGAACCATACTTTCGACGGCTTCCGGCGGCGTGTTGCTCAGGAAATCCGTCTCGTGGAACGCGGCGCGCACCAGCTTGCGATTGGCTTCGATGGAGTAGTCGCGCAATTTTTTCGAAACGTCGCCGCGCAGCGACGCGTTCAAGTCGACGATGCGCACCGGCGTGCGGCAGGAAAAATCCAAGCCGTCGAGGTCGATATAGCGGATGTCATGGTGGTCACGGGTGCAAAACCACGCGCGCTTGTCGGTGATGTCGTACACGATGCTCCACTGCGTCGATTCTTGCGCGACCTCGTGCAAGAGCGCGAAGGCGTCGTCGACGGCATTCTGGCCGGCGCCGCGCAACCCCTGGGACGCGCGCGCAAAGCGGTCCAGCGAGGACCGCGTCAGCGTCTCCTTTTCGGGAGCGACTTCGCGCGCATAGGTGACCGAGACTTGATACATGTCGTTGGTGAGCACCGGATACGGCAGGTCGTCGCCGCGATGGAACACGGTCCGTCCGTTGAGGTACTCCACGGTTGCGACCGCACCGCTGGCGTCGGCGACGAGGAAGTGAATGCGCGCCGACGCGGTATCCGACACGCGCACGCGCGCATCCGATGCGACCACGTCGTCGACCGTCGCGGAGTTGTCGAGCTGGTACTGGATCCACTGCAACGTGGGCAGCGAGCGGCGCCGGTCGGGCTCCGGATACATGGTTTCGTCGAGCCACATCAGCTCGACCACGAGCCCCTTCTCGTTGATGCCGCCGCTGGGAAACTCGCGGCCGTACTGGTTGAAGGTGACGCTGCCGAACTGCGACGTCCATTGTGCCGGATTCTCTTCGGTCAGCGCGGTCTTGTTCATGCCGCGTTTGTTGACGATCACGAGGCCGTCCTCGACGTTCCAATCGTAATTCTTGCCGAACACGATGGCGCCGTCGCGCTGGTAGCAAAAGGTCGTGCACGCGTCGGCGCGCGCGCCGGACAACAGCGACATCGACACTGCGAGTAGGAACAACCAGCGCATCAACTCGTCCTCCAAGGACCGGTAATGGCGAGTGTTAAGCCCGACTGTTGAATGTTGACGAAAAGGGTGGTGCCGTCGGGCGAAAACACCGCACCTGCAAATTCGCCGTCGACGCGCGTGCGCGCAAGGGTGTACAGCCCTCCGGCCGGTGTGATGCCGACGAGGCGCACGTGCTCTCCCGGGTGGTCCTCGCAGATAAGGAGGTCGCCCCAGGGGGCCACGGCGATGTTGTCGGGATTTTTCATCCGCTCGGGGTCGTTGGGCTCGACGAAGAGCTCGAGGTGTCCGGGTGCTTTCTTTTCGTCCTCCGTCCCTTCGCGCGCGCCCGGAGTGTAACGAAAGATCTGCCCCAGCTGGCGCCGTCCACCGTCGGTACACACGAAATAGAATTCGTTGCTCCCCATCCACATTCCCTCGGTGCGCGCGAAACGGCAGGCACCGTCGTCATAGCCGCGCGTGCGCAGATCGTCCTCGAGAGACTCGACGTCCTCGAGGTCGATCCACTCCGCCTCGTGTTTCGCGCCCACCAACACGTGGGCCGTGTCGCCCGGCCAATTGCGCGTGTCGTGAACGTCGCCGTCGAGTGCGAGCGCCTGCAGCCGCCCGCCGGCGTGCAGGTTGCCGCGCTGGTTGGGGAGGAATCGATACAAGAGCCCGTCTTCGCGATCCTCCGAGAGGTAGACGATGCCGGTGCGCGGGTCGACCACGCACGCTTCATGCATGAAGCGTCCCATCGCGACGATGGGCACCGGATCGGCGAGCGCGGGTGTGGGCTTGGCGGGGACTTCGAACACCCAACCGTGGTCCTTCTGGCACTGCAGCTTTTCTTCTTCATGGAAACCTTGCTTGAGCACCGACTCTTCGCAAGTGAGCCACGATCCCCACGGCGTCGCACCGCCCGCGCAGTTGCGCACCGTTCCCGCGAGGCTCAAGTGCTGCGTCACCAGCGACTGCGACTTCGTGTCCCACACGAAGGTGGTGGTGCCGCCCGCGCACGGCGTCACACCGGCGCCGAGATCGTAGAGCTTGGACGCGGAGATCGTGGCGAGGCGCTCGTTCTTCGGTCCGAACGCACTGCCGGTACCGAGGCACTCGTGGTTGCGCACCACCATCGTGTGTCCGTCGGGCCCGGGGAAGGCCGCCATCGCGTCAGGAAGCCCGGGCACGAGCAAGCCATCCGGCATTTCGTCGCCGGCGCGAGAGACCGTGGTGTAACGAAATCCTTGCGGGAGATCGATGACCTGGGCGGGGTCTGCAACCAACGCACCGTAACCGCGCGCCGCCTGGCCCACGCTGGCAAAGGCGTCGATGGAGCGTTCAAACGCGCGCCGGTAAGCGAGGAATCCGGCGGTCACCGCCCCACACGTGCCGAGGAAACGCCGGCGCGTCCACTGCGAAGATAAGACTCGCATGCGTCGCAGTTTAGCATACGCGTGCGCGCTCGTCAGCGCGAAGCGCTAGGTCAGCGGGTGAGCCACGAAGCGCTTCACCAGACACGTGGCGTCGAGGTCGTGCACGAATTGGATCGACGTGCGATTTCTTGCTCAAGTTGTTTGTGAAAAAAGTGATTACTTTCGCGGGGAAGGCGATTACGACCCAATTTCCTTTCAGCCTGATAACCGCGTTTACAGGTGCCAACAAAACGCCTGGGCAATTGATGAGCCCAGGCGTTTTGTTGTGCAGCTCCCGTCGCTAGGAACGATTAACCGACCTTCGGTAGTGGGTGTAGTCGAGAATGGGCGGCTCGATGCCGACACGGCGCAGCGTCAACGCAATCTGGCCGCGATGGTGGACGCCGTGCAGTGCCACGTGGAGCAAGATGTCGCTGACCAGCGTTTCGAAGAAGTCGCCCTTCGAAGTGGTGTACGGGATGAGGGTCCCGAAGTCGCCGTCGTGCAGCGAGTCGAGATACGAGTCGAAGAGTGCTGCGTTTTCCTTCGCCATCTTTCCGCACGCCTCGAGCGACATGGTCGGCCACACTTTTTGGACGGTCGAGTCTTCCTTTTTCAAGCGGAGGTACCAAAGCCGTTCCGCCGCTACGATGTGGGAGAAGAGCCGCAACGCTTCGGTCAAATGCGCGACCTCCATCTCGCCGTGGGCATCGCGACAGCGCGCGTAAATCTCCTCGTCGGCCCAGTGCATATGCTCGAAGAGGCGTCGAATGGTTTCCTTCATCGCGATCTCCTAATCGTCGTCGAGTTCGAGCTCGACGATCTTGGCGTGCGGCACACCGTCTTTGATTTCGATTCTTCCGACCGTAATCGGCAGGCGAAAGCGGCGCGGGCCGGCGCTGCCCGGATTGAAGTACACCACACCGCCGCGCGAGAAATGGTCGGGATGGTGGGAATGTCCGTACACCACGACGTGGACTCCCGCCGCGGCGGGAGTGATGTCGAGCGTGCCCAGGTCGTGCACGACGTAGATGCGCACGCCGTCGACTTCCAGCATGTCGCCGTGCGGGAGCTTCAGCGCCCACGACTGCGTGTCGACATTCCCGCGCACCACCGTGAGCGGCGCAATGGCCCGCAATGCGTCGAGAATCTCTTCGTCGCCGACATCGCCGGCATGAATGATGTAGTCGGAGCCCGCCAACGCCTTCAGCGCTTCCGAGCGCAACAGCCCGTGCGTGTCCGATATCACCCCCACGACACTCATTGCGGTTGCGTGCCGCCGTCCGTCGCGACTTCGTCCCACTTCAAGACTTCGTCGATCCCCTGCTGGGTGATCGAGTGATAGCCCGGGCGCGCCTTGGCGTACACGCCGCGCGCCCATTCCAGGCCTTGCGGCGTTTCGGCGAGCTTCAGGTATACGGGGCGGAGCAAGTAGCGACGCCCGATCGACAGCAGGAATTGCTCCAGCGCGGGGTACGCCGCCTCATACTTCGCTGCGATGACATTCGGGAACCACGAGCGCTGAATGACGGCGTTCATGGTTTCGAAATGGAACGTGTCCTCCAAGTCGGTCAAGCGCGCGGTCGATACCGGCTGCGGCAGATTGTCGAGGAAGCGCTGCCATTCGTTCGACGTCCAGCCTTCTGTTTTCAGTCGCGCAGCCTTGGTTCCTTTATTGAACGCGGCAATCTGCGCGTCGACCTGATCGAAGCGTGCCGACTTGGGCTGCGGCGAGTTCTCGGGCAAGCCCGGTTTGTAGATCCAATCGTCGACCGTGAGCTCGGTGTACAGCGCCTCGTTGCCTTCGAACAACTTCTCTTTCATGTACGTCACGAAGCGCTCCGTCGTCATGGTCTGGAACGCGTGCGTATCGAAGTACTCGCGCAAGAACGGATCGAATTTCTCGCGCCCGAACGATTCTTCCAGCAAGCGCAGGAAGAGATACCCCTTCTCGTACGCCGCGGTGGTGGGGATTTCCTCGACGTCGCGGTCGCCGAGTGTCAGCTTGAGCGCCATGTCCTGATTGTCGGCGCCGTATTCTTCGAAGTCGAGATCGAGGTCGCGCTTGCCCAGCAGTGCTTGCATCTCCATGTATTCACGGCCGTAGAGAACCTCGTCCAAGCGCCGCTCGAAGTAGGTGGTGAACCCTTCGTTGAGCCAGAAATCGTTCCAGGTCGCATTGGTGACCAGATTGCCCGACCAGGAGTGCGCGAGCTCGTGCACGATCACACTCACCAGCGACTTGTCGCCGGCGATCAACACCGGGGTCGCGAACGTGAGCCGCGGATTCTCCATGCCGCCGAAGGGGAAGCTGGGTGGCAGCACCAGAACGTCGTAGCGTCCCCACTGATACGGGCCCAGCATCGCTTCCGCTGCTTCCATCATTTTTTCCAGGTCGGAAAACTCCGCGGCCGCCTTGTCCACCATTCCCGGCTCGGAGAATACACCGGTGCGCGGTCCGATCTCCCGGAACTCGATGTCCCCCACCGCGAGTGCCAACAAGTACGATGGAATCGGCTGCTTCATCTCGAACTGATACACGCCTTCGGCGTTCTTCTCGGTTGGATTGCTCGCACTCATCGTGGCCAGTAATCCCTCCGGCACGTGCACGCGCGCCGTGTAGGTGAAGCGGTTCGCGGGTGCATCCTGGCACGGTACCCAGGAGCGCGCGTGATACGACTGCGACTGCGTGTACACGTAGGGAGACTTCTTGCCCAGTGTTTGCGCGGGTGACAACCACTGCACACCGCGCGCATCGGGGCCGGTTTCGTACGTCACCGTGACGTGCTGCGTCTCCGGCAAGATCGCCACCGACAACGGCCGGCCCAGGATGGCCACCGAATCGCCCAGCGACCAGCTGGCCGTCTTGCCGTCGCGCGTCACGTCCAGAATGCGTAGCGCCCACGTGTCGAAATGAACGACATTCGCGCCCGCCTTGTTGTCGAGGTCGAAGGTGGCGGTACCGGAGATCTTCTGATTGTCGAAGTCGACCGTGAGGTCCATGTCCATGTGCGTCACGGCGACCTCGTCGAAGCGCGCGTAGGAGTAGTCGGTCACCGACGTCGGCGGCGTGACGACTTCTTGCTGTTTCTTCGAGCACGCACCCAAGACCAAGATGGAGAGCAATGCGGGTAGATAGCGGCCCATGAGAATCCCTTCTATTGAATAAGGAACGGGATGATGTTGAACAAATAATGAATGGCGACGGGCAGCCACAACGATTTGGTGCGCTCGTAGAAGATGCCCAGCAAGATTCCCAGTGGGAACGCCATCACCACCCACGCCGTGGCCGCGAAGATGGGGTATTTCGGAAGCAGTAGCAACATTTGCATATAATGACGGACCGCAAAGAGCGCGCTCGCCACGGTGATGGCATAGCGCGCCGAATGGCGTTTGCGCAGTGTGCCTTGCACGTAGCCGCGGAAGTAAAGCTCTTCGCCGGCACCCGCCCACAGCACGATGAAGGTGAAATACAGCGTGCTGACGGTCGACTTGGCCATCCCCAGCTTATCGGCCGCCTTCGCGAACATGGCGTCGAACATGGGCGGAATCGCGATCAACGGATCGTCGAGGCGTTCGACGCCGCCCATCGCCACTACCACGCGCGCATAGCCCGAGTTCAGAATGACGCTCAAGATGGCCTGCATGGCGATCGCGATGACCGGACAAATCGGCCACCACCACCACGGCACGTCTTTGATGGAGCCGAAGCGATACGTACCCAGCTTGATGGGAATGAGTGTCGCCAGCGCCGCGTAGACGATGTAGAACGGTGCCCACGGCACCACACTACTCTCCACGCCGGCGATCACCATCAACGCGAACGAGATCGCGACGACTCCGTACCGCGTCTCGGCGAACTTTCGCTTCCCTTCTGCCGGCTTGTCTTCCGTTATCGCGTGAAGTGGTCCCATCCCTGCGCCTTGAATCGATAGACACGACCCTTATGAAGAATCCCAAAGACGCCGGCGGAACCAGTAAAGATGCCAATCACGGTCGCGGGCACGCCGGCGTCGGTCAGGATACGGCAAACCTCCCGCGCGCGTTGCGAAGCCACACTCAATAATAGTGCGTAATCCTCGCCCGCATGGAGCGCGAACCGGACCGGGTCGATCCGGCGCTTCGCGCAGAACTCACGCACGGCACGCGGGATCGGCAAGCCCGCCGCATCGACCTCACAACCCACCCCACTCGCTTCGCAGACGTGGATGAGGTCGCTCGAAAGGCCGTCACTAATGTCGATGGCCCCATGAATCGCGGCGTTGCCGCGCAGTGCGCGAGCGACATCGATGCGCGGCACGGGATGCTTGTACGCACGGAGGACCGCAGCACCTCCCAACTTCCCTTTCTTCAGAGCAACCACGCCCGCCGCAGCTGCACCGATGGTTCCAGCAAGAACGATCGCATCACCTTTACGCGCGCGGCGTGTCCACGCTTGGCCGCGTGCGCAGGTTCCAATGAGCGTCATGTCGACCGTGAGTGGTCCGTTCGTCGAAGCGATGTTCCCACCTACGACGCTCGTATCATGTCTGCCCAGATGCTCTACTGCACCTCGTTGAATCGCTTCAGCTTGTTTGCCGCTAACAGCACGCGGCAGCATGAGTGAGACGAGTGCGTACTTCGGCTCCGCGCCCATCGCGGCAATGTCGCTCAAGTTCGCCGCGGCCAGACGCCACCCGATTTCGTGCGGTGTCAGCCATCCGCGTTCGAAGTGGGTTCCTTCAACCAGGGAGTCGGTGGTGACCACGACATCTTCGCGTGCCGAGAAGCGCAATACGGCGGCATCGTCGCCGATGCCGACGATCACGTCGCGCTTGGCTCTGCCCGCGCTCCGCGCGATCCGCGCGATCAATTTGAACTCCGACTTCATCCCCGGCCATTGTATTCGTGATAGCATGAGGGGGCAACCTTGGAGGAGGCCGTAGATGGCGGAGTTCAGGATTACGGTCGCGGACGCGTTGCAACGGCTGTCGGAGCGCAAGGACGGCAAGCGCTTCGTCGAGCTCTTGCAGCACGGCACGCTGTCGGTGGAGATCTACGCCCCGCGCGGCCGCGACGCGCAAACGCCGCACACGCGCGACGAGGCGTACATCGTGGTGCAGGGCAGCGGCCATTTTATTAATGGTTCGGAGCGCCATCCCTTCGGGCCGGGCGACTTTCTCTTCGTCCCCGCGGGCGTCGAGCACCGCTTCGTCGACTTCACGGATGATCTGGCGGTGTGGGTGATCTTCTACGGGCCGGAAGGAGGAGAGGCGTAGCTCGTTCGTGCTACACTGCGACCATGGCAATCAGCACCAAATCCAATCCCTGGCTCCTCGAAGAAGTTCGTCGCTTCGATCCCAACGTTCCGCTCGAGGCGGCGTGGCTGCCACCCAAGTCGTGGTACACCGACTCGCGCTTCTACGATCTCGAAAGCGAGACGGTCTTCAAGCACAACTGGCTCATCGCCGCGCGCAGCGATCAGTTCAAGAAGCCGGGCGATTTCGTCGCCGGCTCGGTGGCGGGTGAGCCGTATGTGGTGGTGCGCGGCGAGGACAATCAGCTGCGCGCGTTTTTCAACGTGTGCCGGCATCATGCCGCGGTCGTCATGGCGGGCGCGGGGTGTGAGCAGGCGCTGGTGTGCCCGTATCACGGGTGGACGTACGGACTCGACGGACGCTTGCTGCGCGCGCCGGAGCTGGGTGCGGTGAAGGATTTCGACCGTAACAAATTCGGCCTGGTGCCGATGAAGGTCGGCGAATGGTCCGGGTTGGTGTTCGTTTCGATGACCGAGAATCCGCGACCGCTGGGCGCCGACATGACCGAGCTCGCGCGGCGCTTGCAGGAAATGAGCGTCGACAGCCTGCAGTTTGTCGCGCGGCGCAAGTACACGCTGGCGTGCAACTGGAAGGTCTACGTCGACAACTATCTGGACGGCGGTTATCACGTGAGCTATCTGCACAAGGGCCTCGCAGGTCAACTCGATCTCGACTCATACAAAACCGAGATCTTCGAGCGCTATTCGATCCAGTCCGGCGCGGGTGCCGGGGGTTCGAGCGAGAAGAGTGCGACCGATTTCTCCGAGCGCATCGGCGACAAGGTGCTCTACGCGTGGATCTATCCCAACCTGATGATCAACCGCTACGGCCCCATGATGGACACCAACTGGGTGATCCCGCGGGGCAACGCGCAGACCGACGTCATCTTCGACTACTACTTCACGCCCGAGACGGCGCGCCACGCGGATTTCGTCGAAAAGAGCCTGGCGGCAAGCGACGTGGTCCAGCAGGAGGACGTCGAGATTTGCGAGTCGGTGCAGCGGGGGCTGGGGTCGTCGTCCTACGACCAGGGGCGCTATTCGGTCAAGCGCGAGCACGGCGAGCATCATTTCCACAAGCTCCTCGCAGCGGATTTCCGCGCCGTTTAGCCCAAATCCGCTCCGTACCAGCGGTTGAATCCGCGCGCGTCTCTCATTATTATTTGGGCGTGATACGCATCTCCATGAAAACGGACTATGGGCTGATCGCGCTCAAGCACATCGCGTCCCTGCCCGAGGGGGACCTTGCCAATGCGCGCGAGATCGCGGAGCGTTTCAACCTGCCGCCCAACCTGCTGGCCAAGATTCTGCAGAGCCTCGCGCAAAGCGGCATCATCGAGGCGCAAAAAGGGAGCGGCGGCGGCTATCGCATGGTGAAAAAGCCGGACGACGTCTCCCTCGCGCAAATCTTCGAATCCATCGAAGGACCGGTGCACATGGTGATGTGCACCAGCAACGACGGCTGCTGCTCGATTGAGGATCGTTGCACGGTGAAGAACGGCCTCACTAACCTGGAGCGCCGCTTCTACCAATTCTTCGACACGGTCACACTCGCCGACGTCTAGCATGTCCCTTTCGACGCTCGCGGAATTCTTGACCCACCCACGCCTCGAGTACGAGGCACTCACCCACGCGGTCGGATTGATCGACTTGCCGGACGTGGGCGTACTGCGCCTGCGCGGCGCGGACCGAGTGCGCTTCCTGAACGCCATGGTGACCAACGATGTCGCCAAGCTTTCGGTGGGGTTGTCCTGTGACGCACTTCTTACCACTACCAAGGGACGCGTGGTGGCAGAGCTCGTAATTTGTGCTCGCACGGATGAGCTGCTGGTGTTGGTGCTGCAGGGATCGACGAAGAGTGTTTTCGACGCGCTCGATTCCCACATTATCGCCGACGATGTTCAGCTCACCGACATGACGGCCGAGATGACGGTGCTCGCGTTGGAAGGACCGAAGTCGCGCGATGCGATCTGGCGCATATTCCCGCGCGAGCCGCTCCCGCTCGAGGTTCACAAGTTTACGGAGAATGAGTATCACGGTCTCCATGCCACAGTGCTGAGGCGTTCGGTGACGGGTGAAAAAGGCTTCTTGATCATGTCATCGCGCGGTGACATGGAGCGCCTGCGCGACTATCTGGTGCAGAGCGGCATCGGCATGGACATGCGCGTGGTGGGCCGTGTGGCGTGGAACATGCGCCGCGTCGAAGCGGGCTTGCCGTGGTACGGCATCGACGTGACCGAAGACAATTTTCCCAAAGAGGCGCGCCTCGACGATCGCATCAACTACGAAAAAGGCTGCTACCTGGGACAGGAACCGATCGCGCGCATGCACTACCGCGGTCATCCCAATTGGCTGTTGGTGGGGCTGACGACGGATTCAATCGGTTATCCGGTCCACCTCGACGACGTCAAGTCGTTGCTGGCGACGGAGCACGAGCACAACGCAGAAGCCGCGCGGAACGCGGCAGCGGTGCTCTCGCTGGATAAGGCCGTTGGCGTCGAATTTTTCGGGTCGGAGGCGGACGCTGCCGCCGAACCCGGCAAAGCGGCCGGACGTGGCACGTCCGCGGTACAATCGCCGAGGTTGCGCCGGCCGTTGTTCCTGGGATACGTTCGTGCCAAGATGGCGGACGCCGGGACGACGTTTCGCGCGACCATCGCCGGCAACGACGTCTCGCTTTCCGTCATCGACCTTCCGCTTCCGGGGCCCATCAAGGGAGACAAGCATGCGTAACGAAATCGTGGCCGCCCTTCCCGAGCTTTCCATGATCGAAGACAAAGCATTGCGCGAAAAAGTCGTCGACGTGTGGGAAGAAGCGCTGCGCACGGGCGGCTTTTCCTTGTGGGACCTCAAGAACATGCCCTTCACGCTACTCGCCGACAACGTCAGCGTCACGTTTCTCGAGCACGTACGCGCCGTTTGTCAGATGTGTGTGGGCATGGCGAACGTCATCATCAACTCGTATGGCAAGCGCGTGCCCATCAACAAGGACGTGCTGGTGGCGGGCGCTTTGCTAGCGGACATCGGCAAGATGATCGAGTTCGAAAAGCGCCCCGACGGCACACTCCGCAAGGGTCATCGCGGCGACATGCTGCGCCATCCCTTCAGCGGCGTAGGCATGGCATTCAAGCACGGGCTACCGTACGAAGTGATGCACATCATCGCGGTGCATT
>JAICFA010000046.1 GCA_025923935.1 Candidatus Krumholzibacteriia bacterium | reverse complement strand
TCGCATGGGGATCCGGGCCGGTTTGAATCCGCAGCGTGGCACTCTCCACGATCTCGACCGCACCGTCCACGAGGCGCACCGGATAGACCGCGAAGCTCGCGATGGCGTACCCGTGCAGGGTGCCGGTGCCCAAGTAGATCGCGTTCTGGGCGGGAAACTGCTTCGCATCGGCGCTCCATGCCTGCATGGCGGCGCTCGCGCGCGGACGTGACCCGTCGGTCGCGACCGCGTCCGCGACCAGCGTCGGACGCACGCTACTCGCCACCCGCACCGCCCCACCTTCGTGGTAGGCGAAGTCGGCGACGGTGTCGCCTTCCGGGAGCAATACGTTCACGATGCGAAACGGCAGCTCGGGTAGGCCCGGATCGGTGGTGTAGAGGAACGTATCGCCGCGCACCACGATGCGGTCAGCGGTAGCGCCGCGCTCGATCGTGACCGAGGAGGGCGATAACTGAACGGTTTGCGTGATTTCGGCCGAGTTCGCGAGGGTCGCGAGGCCAGAGGAAACGAGCACCAGGGATGGAAAGAGCAGATTCGCTAGGCGAACGCGTAGCTGCAACGCACGGCCCTCCGACATGCTGGTCGCCGAGATGTACGCCCTTGCCGGCGCACACGACATCGTCACCGCTTCAGGCGATCACGAGTAATTCGACGGTGTTGGTAGATCGATGATGTTTATTCAGTAACGAGGGGCCTTGTTCGAACCGGCCCCGGCCGCCGTTCGTTTCCGGCGCGACACATCTGCTAGATGGCGGCTCATTATACCGCGAACCGCCCAATCCCGTCAACGCGGTCCCCATCGCCGCGATGGTTCGGTGCTGGTCGTGAGTCCGGTTACGAAGCCCGCCGCTCTCACCGTTGCTGACCCGGCCCAGTTGCGCGATGTTCCTTTCAGAACAGGCGCTTTCGGGGGTTTGTGGAGGACGAGCCATGGCCAAACGCACGAGCAAAGCCAAGAGTAAACGGCGCGGTAAGGTACACACGGTGATGAAGGAATACAAGCGCGGGAAGCTGCGGTCGGGGAGCGGCGGCAAGGTAAAAAAGCGCAAGCAAGCCATCGCCATTGCGTTGAACGAAGCCCGCGAAGCGGGCGAACGAGTTACGCCGCGACGGAAGTCGCGCTCCAAACGCGCCAAGTCCCGAAAATCCTAGCCTGCCGCGAACCGGAGGACCCTATGAGCACTCGCCGCGCGGCAACGCGCCAGCGTCGCATCCAAGAGCACGTTGACAAAACCAACAAGAAGCAGCCGAAAGAAAAAGCGCGCCGGCCGATGCAAGCCGGCGCGCGCAAGTATCCCGAGCCGCCGTTCCCCAAGCAGCACCTGAAGAAGCCAGGGTCGGAGGCCGCGCTCAAACCGCCGCCCTACTTCGAAGCGCCCTTTTACATCGGGTCATCCAAGCTGGAGAACCGCGTAGCTCTCATCACCGGCGGAGATTCCGGCATCGGGCGCGCGGTCGCGGTCTTGTTTGCGCGCGAAGGCGCCGACATCGCCGTCTCGTACCTCAACGAGCACGAAGACGCGCGCGAGACCAAACGCCAGGTCGAAAACGAAGGGCGCCGCTGCCTCCTCTTGCCCGGCGACGTCGCTCAAGAAGGTTACTGCGAAGACACCGTGGCTGCGACGGTGGCCGAGTTCGGCAAACTCGACGTGCTCGTCAACAACGCCGCTTTCCAAATTCACGCATCGCGCTTCGAGGATTTGACCGCGGAGCAGTTCGACGAAACCATGAAGACCAATTTGTACGGCTACTTCTTCATGGCGCGGGCGTCGGTGAAAGTAATGAAGGCGGGCTCATCCATTATCAACACGGGTTCGGTTACGGGGCTATTGGGGAGCGCCCATCTGCTGGATTATTCAATGACCAAGGGCGGCATTCACGCCTTCACGCGCTCGCTCGCGACCCATCTGGTCCCGCGCGGAATTCGCGTCAACTGCGTCGCGCCCGGCCCGGTGTGGACACCGCTCAATCCGTCGGACAAGTCGGCGAAGGATATCACCGACTTCGGCGCCGATACTCCCATGAAGCGCCCCGCACAACCTGAGGAGATCGCTCCGGCGTACGTCTTCCTCGCCTCACCGCAATGCTCCAGCTACATCACCGGGGAGATCTTGCCGATCATCGGCGGGTACAGCGGCGGGTGATAGGCGGAGCGCATCGGGGTTCGAAAGCGACTTTGACGAGCGCTCATTACACAATTTTGCGATTCCAGCGCGAGGAGTAGGAGCATAGAACCCCGATGCGCTCCGCCCTAAGCAACGGCGCGTTCCCCGCCGTGAACGACTTCGACTTTGAATTCGTGACCCACCACGGAGATGCGAATCGTGTCGCCGTCGCGCGCGTCGCCGGAGAGGATGGCGCGAGCGATGCCGCCTTCGATTTCCTTCTGGATGAGGCGCTTCAGCGGGCGTGCGCCGTACACCGGGTCGTGGCCGCGGTGTGCGAGCTCGGCGATGGCCTCGGGCGAGATCTCCATGCTCAGGCCACGCTCGGCGAGCTTGTGCTTGAGCGTGTTGACTTGCAGGCGCGCGATCTCCTCCATCTCCTCCTCGCCCAGCGGGTCGAACACGATGACGTCGTCGATGCGATTCAAGAACTCGGGCTTGAAGGCGGCGCGCATGGCGCGCATCACCGATTCGCGCATTTCCTCACGGTTGCGGAAACGCTCCTGCGACGTGCCCAGGTTCGACGTCATGATGATCATGGTGTTGGCGAAGTCGACGGTGCGCCCCTGGCCGTCGGTCAACCGTCCGTCGTCCAAGATCTGCAGGAGAATGTTGAACACGTCCGGGTGCGCCTTCTCGATCTCGTCCAGGAGGACGACGGAATAAGGCTGGCGCCGGACGGTTTCGGTCAGGAAACCGCCTTCTTCGTAGCCGACGTAGCCCGGGGGCGCGCCGATCAGGCGCGCCACGGAGTGTTTTTCCATGTACTCCGACATGTCGACGCGCACGATGCGATTCTCGTCATCGAACAGTGTTTCCGCGAGTGCTTTGGCCAGCTCGGTCTTGCCCACACCAGTCGGGCCCACGAACACGAATGACCCGATCGGCTTGTGCGGGCTGCCAAGCCCGGCCCGCGAGCGGCGCACGGCTTCCGACACGGCCGCGATGGCTTCACGCTGCCCCACCACGCGCTCGCCCAGGCGCTCTTCCAGCTTGAGCAGCTTCTCGCGGTCGGATTCCATCATCTTGCTGATGGGAATTCCGGTCCAGCGCGCCACGATCTCGGCGATCTCTTCCGCGGTGACGACTTCGCGCAGCAGTGCACCTTCGCGCTGCAGCCGTTCCAGCTCCACGTTGGCCTGCTCGAGGTCGCGCTCCAGCTTGGGCAACGTGCCGTAACGAATCTCGCCCACTTTCTCTAGACGATTCTCGCGAATCGCGGCCGCTTCCTCGCGCCGCGACGCGTCGATGCGCTCCTTGATAGCGCGGATGCGCTCGATGACGCCACGCTCGCTTTCCCAGCGCGCGCGCTGCGCCTTGTACTGTTCGTCGAGGTCGGCGAGCCGTTTGTCGATTTCCGTTTTGCGCTTCTTCGAGTCGGCGTCGTGCTCCTTCTCTAGCACCTTCTTCTCGATGGTGAGCTGGGTGATCTTTTCCTTCAGCGACATCAGCTCGGCGGGCATGCTGTCCAACTCGAGCTTCAGGCGCGACGCGGCCTCGTCGATCAAGTCGATAGCCTTGTCGGGCAGGAAGCGCGAGGTGATGTATCGGTCCGATAGGCGCGCCGCGGCCACCAATGCGCCGTCGGTGATCTTCACACCGTGGTGGACTTCGTAGCGTTCCTTCAACCCTCGCAAAATGGCGATGGTTTCCTCGACGTTGGGCTCGCGCACGATCACGACCTGGAAGCGGCGCTCGAGTGCTGCGTCCTTCTCGATGTGCTTGCGATATTCCGCCATGGTGGTAGCCCCGATGCAGTGCAGCTCTCCGCGCGCCAGCGCCGGCTTGATCATGTTGGACGCATCCAACGATCCTTCCGCGGCACCCGCTCCCACCAACGTGTGCAGCTCGTCGATGAAAAGGATGATTTCGCCTTCGCTCTGCTGGATGGCTTTCATGAGCGCTTTGAAACGCTCTTCGAACTCGCCGCGGAACTTGGTACCGGCCACGATCGAGCCCATGTCGACGGCCAGCACGCGCTTGTCGCGCAGCACGTCGGGCACATCGCCGTCGGCGATGCGCTGCGCGAGGCCTTCGACGATGGCGGTCTTGCCCACGCCGGGGTCGCCGATCAACACGGGATTGTTCTTGGTGCGGCGCGACAGCACCTGGCTCACGCGCCGGATTTCTTCGTCGCGTCCGATGACCGGGTCCAGCCGGCCCGCGCGCGCGCGTTCCGTCAAGTCGACGGTGAACTTTTCTAGCGCCTGCATCTTGGATTCGGGATTGGCATCCACCACGTTTTCTCCGCCGCGCAGGTCGTTGATCGCCTGCAGCACGCGCTCGCGCGTGACCCCGATAGAGGCGAAATACTCGCCCACCGGCGCCTTGCGGTCCTTGAGTAAGGCTAGCAGCAGATGTTCGGTGGAAACGAATTGATCCTTGAGCGATTTGGCTTCGCCCGGTGCGGCTTGCAGCGCCGCACGAAAGTCGGCGGATGCGTAGGCCTGGCCACCTTCTTGGGTCGGCAGCTCGCCCAGCCGCTTCTCGACGACGTCTGTCACCCGGAGCGGGTCGATCCCCATCTTCATAGCTAGGGCGGGGACCAGCCCGTCTTCCTGCCCCACCAGGGCGCCCAAAAGATGCCAGGCGGTTACTTCGGCGTTGCCTCGGAAGAACGCCGACTCGTTGGCGTCCTGAATCGCGGCTTGTGCTTTCTCGGTAAATCGATCCAACTTCATCAGGAAAAACCTCCCGAAGCACAACGCACGATCGGTGCCAGTCAGGTCATTTGTAACCCGCTTGGAAACAACAGCTTATGCAGGGTTCTTGGACCTACTTGGAGCCGTATGCCAAGCTGACAGTCTAATGTGGCGGGATTTGCAGGCGGATAGCCTACTGGTACTCGTAGCGGCGAGAATCCCATCCACGAGGAAGATGGTACTGGCACTGGATGAGAGCAATCTCGTCGGGGCTGAAATAGTCGACCAAGGGCGAGACACCTCCCACCATGAGGTGCCCGTAGTCGGTGCTGTGATTCAACCCCAGCACGTGGCCCATCTCGTGGCGGGCGACCATCTCCAACACGTTCGTGGTCGGCTCCGAATATACCGTGCGGAATTCGATCGTCCCCCGGCGCGGATACCAATCGTCCGTCCATTCGCGCACGCCGTAATTGTCGTGCACCAGGTTGTCGAGGTAAGTGGTCTCGACCCCCATCGTCAACCCCGTCGTGACCACGTTGAACACGGTCTCACCGAGAATGGCGTTGAACTCCTGCGCGACACCCTCGATCGCACTCTGATAGTCCAAGCCGCTCTTGCTGAAGGCGCGCACGTACAGCGTAATGGGCAGCTCCCAACGCCGCGTTTGTGACCCGAATGGGTTGGCCGCGATGTCGGTCATTTGCCGGAACCAAACCAGGAAATCCGCATACTCCTGCGTTTGCAGCGTCATGTTGGGCAACAAGAAAAGCTGCACGTCGTCTTCGTGCACGATGGTGTAGGGCAACGTGTAGTCGTAGTACGCGCCGATCATCGGGCCCGCCTCGTCGCGCACCACGACGTAATCGGTTCCCATGCCCAGTTCGTCCAGCTCCCACCGACCGGACGCGTCCGACGTCGTCGATTTCAGCCCGAAGCTCACCGCGGCACCCGCGATGGTTTGGTTGGTGCGCGCGTCGCGTACGATTCCGGTGATGTGCATTCCACGCGTCAAGACGCGTGGGCTCTCCTGAAGTGGCGATTGATTTCCGAAGTCGTCCTCGGCGCGAACGGCCAGATAGGTCTCGCGCGCCGGCTGCAATCCGGTCAGCGTCATGGACATGATTTCACCGGGGTTTTGCGGTAGGGGCACGTTGGGGCGCTCGCTGGCGCGCTGCCAATCGTCTTCGGTGAGGATGGGCGTGGTCAGCGTGCGCACGCGGTACTGCGACGCGACTCCCGACATGCCGTCCTTGCCGACGGCAATCCACTGCAAATTTATTTCTCCCGGCTCCGTGCCGGTCTCCGCGAGAATGATGTCGATCGCTCCGGGAGGAATCGCGTCGGGGATCTCGGTGACCTTGAGGCGCCATTCGCGCGCCACGGTGTGCACCCCGTCGGACGCCGTCGCGCGCACAACTTTGATGCCGAGGGCGGCGGCGTGATAGGTAAATTGGCGCGAGCTGGATACCACCTCGTCATCCACCGTGAACCCGTAGGTGATCGGTTCGCCTTCGGGGTCGGCGGCCAGGACGCCGAAGCTCATGTCGTGGTTGACGACGACGGTGGGGTTGGGCTCCTGCGGCGACGCCGCCGTAATCATGGGCGGAAAGTTGATGGGAATCTCGCGGGTGACGTGCCACTCGACGTAGGACACGTGCTCACCGTCGCGAACGGTCGCGCGCACGGTGACATCTCCGGTTTCGCTCACCGCATACGCAAACCGGTCTCCGCTCGACATGGGGGCACCGTCGACGGTGTACTCGATCGCAAGCGGATCGCTGTCGGGATCGAAGACGCTTACGCGAAAATCGACCACGTCACCGACGTATGCCGTGAACGAGCGGGTACCGGGAGTGAACGATTCGACGACGGGGGGCCGGCCGACGCGTGTGGGGTCATCGGTTGAACAGGATCCCAGCATCGTCGCTGCGCCCAGAACCAGGACGAGCGATTTGCGACCGGAACGGTTCATAAACGCGCGCGGACGGGGGCAACGATACCGGCGCGGTTCCACGAATATACCCCCGCGCTCCTCGGGCTGACAAGCACCGACTCGAGCCTAGCGGTAGGCGACCGCAGACACCACCAGGCCGAAGAGAAACCCGCCGGCCACTTCGCCCCAGGTGTGCCCCACCAACTCCTTGAGTGTCTTGGGGTCCAAGTGGTGCGTGTGGCGCAGCTCGTCGACTAGGTCGTTCACGACCCGCGCCTGGTTACCGACTTCCTGGCGCAACCCGGCCGCTTCGAACATGAAATAGAGGCTGAAAAGGCAGGTCACGGCGAACAGCGTCGAGCTGACACCCGCGTATTTCGCGACACCGATGGTGAGTGTTGCCACCATCGCGGTATGCGACGACGGCATGCCGCCATTGTCGAAGAAGCGCAGCGGATTGAACCGCCGCGTGCGCGCCCACTCGATCAACACTTTGAGCGCTTGCGCGGCGAGTCCCGCCAACAATGCGGCCACGGCGACGCGATGAATCATCTCTCTGTCTCCCGTTCACGCCGCGCGCTCGACGCGCGTGCAGCCGCTTGCAACCAGCACGTTGACATGTAAATCGGCGCTTATTTATCCTCGAATCCGTGGCGGAAATCAAGGTGAAAACCGCCGCGATGACGCGCATCGGGCGGCACGAGCTCGACTACGCGGCACTCGCGGCGGAAGCGGTCCTCGCGGCACTCGCGGGCGTCGATCCCGGAACGATTCGCGCGGTTTATCTGGCGTCGTTCGCACCGGTCGAGCTGTGCGGTATTGCCGATCCGGCTCGCCTCGTCGCCGAAACCGTAGCCGCACGCGTGCCGGCGCTGCACGCACCGGTGCGGGGACCGTACAAGACGGGCGGCGAGGCGTTGTTTCATGCGCTGCAGTCGATGCGCCGCGAACGCGGCGACGTCCTCGTGGTGGGATGCGAAAAGATGACGCACGTCGACGCCGGCACCGCCGCGGGGCTATTGGGACCGCGTGTATCGGATCCTCTCGAGCAGCGCCACGGTGCGACCCTTCCTGCGCTGGCCGCACTCGCCACCGTCGCCTACGCGCGCGCACATCGCGTTCCGCTCCACGCCTTCGACGACGTCGCGGTGAAGAATCACGCCCACGCCGCGCACAATCCTCTCGCCCACTTTCAAAAACCGGTTACCGCCCGCGAGGTGCACTCGAGCCCATTGGTCGCGGATCCGCTGCGACGCCATCATTGCGCACCCATGTCCGACGGGGCCGCTGCGTGCGTGTTGTCGCACGAGCGCGGCGAGGTGCGCGTGACCGGTTCGGGCGCGGGCCTCGATGCCCCTCGATTCTCCGAGCGCCGCCGGCCCGATCGCTTCGTGGCCGCCGCCCGTGCTGCCGCGGATGCGTTCGCTATGGCGGCGCGGCGGCCTGGCGAGATCGACGTGGTCGAGATCCACGACGCCTTCTCCCCCTTCGAGCTCATGAATCTGGAGTCGCTGGGATTTTTCGAATCGGGGACGGCATGGCGCGCGCTCGCGCGCGGCGAGCTCACCGTCGGCGGACGCATGGCCGTCAACCCCTCGGGTGGAATGAAAGCGCGCGGGCACCCGATCGGCGTGTGCGGACTCACGTCGATTTTCGAAGTCGTGGCCCAGCTCACCGGCCAAGCCGGAGAACGGCAGCATCCCCGCGCGCGCACCGCGATGATCCAAAGTGCGGGCGGTGTCGCCCCGGACTGTTACGCGTTTGTGCTGGAGACGGCATGAAACACGCGCGCGAAGCGAAGCTCGTCCTCGTCACCACGGTGCGCGTCAATCCCACCGGTGCGCCTTTTCGACTCGGGGTAGCAGTGATGCGCAGCGGGCGCGCGCGAGTCTTGTGCGTGGTGGAAGGAGCGGTGCGCGGGCTGGGTTACGACCGCGTTGTCTTGGAAGAATGCGGCGGGGTTACCGTGGCGCGCCCCGCCCGGCGGCGCCGCCCGCGGAGCAGTCGGGTTTGACACTCCAATGGTGCAGGTCGACGAAGAAGCTGATTGCGCTAGGTGTCACGTTACAGAAGCGATCGTCGACGGCCGTGAGCTCCTTCGGCACCGCGATGAATGTGTACGGCTGGTCGTCGTAGATCATCCGCTGCGCACGGTTCCACAGCGCGCGCGCCGACGCCGTGTCGGTCTTGGTGAGCGCTTCATCGATCACGCGGTCGACGTCGGGGTTGGAGTACGACACGAAGTTGAAGCCCTTCGGCCGCATCGATTTGCTGTGGAATAACCCGGTCAAATCGACTTTGGTGGTGGCCTTCCATTCCACCAAGGCACCGTCATAGTCGGTGGCCAAGATGCGATCGATGTATGCGTTGTACTCCATCACGCGGACGTCGACTTTCACGCCTGCTTTCTTGAGCTGCGCCTGTACCAGCGTCACCACATCGATACGACTCTGCACATCGTTGACGATGAGCTCGATGGCGAGCGGCTTGCCGTCCTTGTCCAAGAACCCGTCGCGATCGGTGTCCTTGAAGCCGCGTTTCTCGAGCGCCGCGCGCGCTGCCCTCACGTCGTAAGGCAGGGGCTTAATGGACGCGTCGTGCGCCCACAAGAGCGGTACGATGGGGCTGGTGCACTCGGTGGCGTAGCCCTGCCAAACGGTGCGAATGATCTCGCCGCGATCGATCGCCATGGTGAGCGCGCGCCGCACCTCACGGTCGTCGAAGGGCGGGCGTTTTTCGTTCCACGCAATGAACGTCATGCGCCGCGACGGCACGGTATGGATCTCGACGTCCGGACGGCTCTGCTTGATCCCCGCGAGATCGCCGGGCTGCACCGCTTCGAGCAGGTCGATCTCGCCCGCCTTGAGCTGTGCGGCCAGCGTCACCGCATCGGGAACGAACTTGAACAGCACGCGCTGGACGCGCGGCGCGGGTCCTCCGCCGGCGTCGACGTAACGCGGGTTGGCGGCAAGCTCGAGGTATTGACCCGACTCCCATTTCGACAGGAAATAGGGACCGCTCCCCACCGGCGCACGGCCGAAGGGTGATGTCTTGAGCTCCGCTCGCGGAATCTTCTCCAGCAGGTGCTTCGGTAGAATGACCCCGTCATTGGCGTCCATCACTTGGTAGAGATAACGCTCGGTGAAATGAAACACGACCGTGTGCGCGTCTTTGACCTCGACGTCGCGAATCTTCGACTTGATGCTGGCACTCGGCCACGCGACGGTGGTGTCGGTGTGGACTTGCCAGGTGAAGCGAACGTCGGCCGCGGTGACGGGCGTGCCGTCCGACCAGCGAGCATCAGGGCGCAGCGTGAACGAGACATCCAGGCTGTCCGCGCTCCACGACCAGCTGGATGCCAGCTGCGGCTTGAAGGAGATGAAGTCGTCCTGCTCTTCCAGGAGTTTGTGGAAGATGAGACCCGCGATCTGATGACCCTCGGAAGCGGTGATGGCGATAGGATTGAGCGTTTTCGGCTCGGCGCGCGTGCCCACTACGAGAGTGCGTGGCTCGAGCGGAGCATCGGAAGCGGCCCCAGCGAACGCAGTGCATACCGCGAGTGCGGCCAGTGTCGCACCGTGTGCGATCCTTCGGTACGCGGTCATCTCGCTGACTCCTGCTGCAGGGCGCGCATTTTGACGTACAGAACCGACTTGTACATGGCGGTAATGGCGGCCAGTAGAAACCCCTCCACCCCGGCCCGCCAGCAGCCCTTGGATACATAGTACTTGAAGAAGACGCCGGGCGGTAGGAGCAGCGGGTCGAGCGCGCGAACGCGCCGGCGCGCCGCACGATCCCGGGCCTCAAGCGTGGTGTAGGTGTTGAGGCGCTGCACGCTCTCGGCGATGGTAGTGTGCGTGTAGTGATTCAAGGGCGACGACAGAACCGCCACGGCACCGTCCACCGCGTAGCTTTCGTGCACCGACCCGCCGGCGACGCGAACCGCATCGCGCCGAAACAGCCGCAGTTGGGTATCGCGCGCCCACGGCCCGACATCCATCCAGCGTCCGAGGAACTGGTTGCGTCGCCGAATCCGATAACCGGTTGCGCGCGGCTCGCTGGCCATGATGGACTCGATCTCTCGCGCCAACTCGGGGGTGACTTCCTCGTCGGAGTCGCATGCAAACACCCATTCGTGCTGCGCCTGCGCGAGCCCGAAACGTCGTTGGTCGGCAAAACCAGACCATGCATGGTCGATCACGCGCGCCCCAAGCGCACGCGCAATCGACGACGTGCCATCGACACTCTCGGCATCGACAACCACGATCTCGCTTGCGAACGACAGGCTGCGGAGGCAGCGCGCGACGATGGGCGCGTTATTACGGGTCAGTACGACGGCGGAAAGGGGCACCTTCACGCGGCTTCGCCGACCGCCTCGGGGGAATCGCCGGCATCGTCGAGAACCGCCGACGGGGTTGCCGTTGCCGGCACGAGGCGCGCGTTGTAATTCTGCAGGGACTCGACGTGCACGGGTCCGCCGGTGACGGCTTGCAGACCGAGCACGAGCGCGTGGAAGCCGGCCATGGTGGTGATGCACGGCACTTTCATCTTGTTGGCGGCCAGACGAATGAACTTGTCGTCCTCGATGGCGGCCTTGCTCCACGCCATGTTCACGACGAGCTGGATGCTGCCGTCCTCGATCATCTCCAGCAGGCCGTAGTCGCCTTCGCTGATCTTGTGCACCTCGCGCGCGGGAATGCCGTGCGAGCGCAACACGCGCGCCATGCCGGGTGTGGCGACGAGCTTGTAGCCCATGTCGCGCAGCGCCTTGACCGGGAAAATGACTTTTCGTTTGTAGCGATTCGCCACCGAGATGAACACGTGGCTCCCCTTCGGCAAGCGGTAGCCGGCCGCGAGTTGTGCCTTGATGAAGGCCTCGTCGAAGGTTTCGCCGATGCCCATCACTTCGCCGGTCGAGCGCATCTCCGGGCCGAGGATGGAATCCACACCGGGGAACTTGTCGAACGGGCACACCGGTGCTTTGACCGACATGTAGTCGGGCGAAATGGTCTCGCCGTACTTGGCCATGTCGAGCTTCTCGCCCATGACCACGCGCGTGGCCAGCTTCACCCACTGCACGCCCGTCGCCTTGCTCACATACGGCACGGTGCGCGACGCGCGCGGATTGATCTCGAAGCAGTAGATGCGGTTATCCTTGATGGCGTACTGCGCGTTCATCATGCCGATCACGCGCACCGCGCGCGCGATGCGTACGGTGTGCTCCTTGATCTGTTCGATGATCTCTTCTTCCAAAGCGAGCGGCGGCAACACGCAGCTGGAATCGCCGGAGTGAATGCCGGCCTCTTCCATGTGCTCCATAATGCCCGCAATCGCCACGTTCTCGCCGTCGCTGACGCAGTCGACGTCCACTTCCACCGCACCCTCGATGAACTTGTCGATCATGAGCGCGCGCGTGCCGCTCGATTTGAGGGCGGAGTCCACGCTGGCGAGGATCTCGTCCTCGCTGCGCACCAGCTCCATCGAGCGTCCGCCCAGGACGTAGGGCGGGCGCAAGAGCACGGGATAGCCGAGCTGGTTGGCTTCGCGGATCGCGTTCTCGCGCGTCGAGGCGAACGCGCACGGCGGATGCTTGATGCCCAACGACTTCATGAGGTCGTGGCAGCGCTCGCGATCCTCGGCGCGGTCGACGGCCTCGACACCGGTGCCGAGGACGTTGACGCCCGCTTGCGCGAGCCGGTGCAGAAGCTTGAGCGGGGTCTGTCCGCCGAATTGGAAGATGACGCCCAGCGGCTTTTCTTTGCGCACGATCGCCATCACGTGCTCGTACGCCACCGGCTCGAAGTAGAGGCGGTCGGAGATGTCGAAGTCGGTGCTGACCGTCTCCGGGTTGCAGTTGACCATGATCGACTCGTAGCCGGCGTCGCGCAGCGCCATGGCGGCGTGCACACAGCAATAATCGAACTCGATTCCCTGCCCGATGCGGTTGGGACCGCTGCCCAGAATGACGACCTTGGGCTTGCTGCCGCGCGCGCGGCGCGTGTCGCTCTCGACATCGCACTCGTCGTCGTACACGACGTAGTAATAGGGTGTGCGCGCCTCGAACTCGCCCGCGCACGTGTCCACCATCTTTACCACCGGAAAGATTTCCATCCCTTCGCGAGCGCGAATGACGTCGTCCTCGTCGACGCTCCACAACGTCGCCAGCTGGCGATCGCTGAACCCGAAACGCTTCGCCTCACGCATCAGCTCAACCGTCGGAGGGAACGCCGAACCCGCGACGCGCTTCTCGAACGCGACCAGCGAGCGGAAGTTCTCCAGGAACCACGGATCGATTTTGGAGAGCGCGTAAATCTGTGCGGTCGTCCATCCGCTGGCGTACGCGGCTTTCACCGCGAACAGGCGCATTGAGTTGGGCACCGCCAGGAGCTTCTCGAGCTCCGCAGGCGATAGTTCCACCGAGTCCAAACCGGCCCAGTCGGACTCGAGCGAGCGCAGTGCCTTTTGCAGCGCCTCGTTGAAGGTGCGGCCCAACGCCATCACTTCGCCGATCGACTGCATCTGCGAGCCCAGCACGTCTTCCACCCCGCGGAATTTTTCGAAGTTCCAGCGTGGGATCTTGACCACGACGTAATCGAGCGACGGCTCGAACGCGGCGGGGATGGTGCCCACGATGTCGTTGGGCAGCTCCGCCAGTGTGTAGCCGAGTGCTAAGCGCGCGGCCACTTTCGCAATCGGGTAGCCGGTCGCCTTGCTGGCGAGCGCGGAGGAACGCGACACGCGCGGGTTCATCTCGATCACGACCATGCGTCCGGTCATGGGCTCGAGCGCGAACTGCACATTAGCCCCGCCCCAGATGCCAACCAGGTCCATGATCTTGAAGGCCGCGTCGCGCATGAGCTGGTACTCCGGGTCGCGCAGCGTTTGCACGGGTGCGACGGTCACACTGTCGCCGGTGTGCACACCCATCGGATCCAGATTCTCGATCGAGCACACCACCACGTGGTTGCCGTCGCGGTCGCGCATCACTTCCAGCTCGAATTCCTTCCAGCCTTCCACCGACTCTTCGATCAGCACTTCGCGCACGGGCGACTTTTGCAGCCCATACTTGACGATGCGGACGAAGTCGTCCTTGGTGCGCGCCATGCCGCTGCCGCTCCCGCCCAGCGTGAAGGACGGCCGGATAATGGCGGGCAATCCGATCGTGTCGAGCGTGCGCATCGCTTCGTCCAACGAGTGCACGGTGGCACTGCGCGGCGTGTCGAAGCCGGCTTCGTCGCACAAGAGCTTGAACTGGCTGCGATCTTCGGCGCGGCGAATGGCTTTCAAGTCGACACCGATCAAGCGTACGCCGAACTCTTCCAAGACACCCGAGTCCGAGAGCTCCATGGAGAGATTGAGTGCGGTCTGTCCACCCAGTGTCGGCAAGAGCACGTCGGGGCGCTCTTTTTCGATGATGGCGCGGCACGCGTCGAAGGTGAGCGGCTCGATGTAGGTCGCATCCGCCATCTCCGGGTCGGTCATGATGGTGGCCGGATTGCTATTGATGAGAATGACACGCAAGCCTTCTTCGCGCAGCGCGCGAATCGCTTGCGTACCCGAATAGTCGAATTCACAGCCCTGTCCGATCACGATCGGGCCGCTCCCGATCACCATCACCGATTGAATTCCGTCAAGCCGCGGCATGCGCGTCGCCCCCCTTCCCCCGCACCGGATGCTCGGTGCCGTTCCATCCCTGCACGCGCTCGTAGAAACGGTCGAAGATGATGCGGCAATCGTGTGGGCCCGGCGATGCTTCCGGGTGGAACTGCACGCACTCGAGCTTCCGGTGCTCGTCGAC
>JAICFA010000045.1 GCA_025923935.1 Candidatus Krumholzibacteriia bacterium | reverse complement strand
TCTGCTCGGACGGCGTGGGCGGCGCGATCGTGGTGTTCGAAGACGCGCGCACGATTCCGTCGTTCACTGACATTTATGCGCAGCGCATCGAGCGGAATGGCCACTGGGGCTATCCGTCGCCTCTGATTTTTGAAGCGAGCGACATTCCCGGCGACCAAGGCGGCCAGGTCAATTTGTCGTGGTACGCGAGCCGTTTGGATCCGTGGCCGGATGAGCTGATCGACACCTACACGGTATGGCGCGCCATCGACGAGATTGCGGCGACGGCTGCGATCGAAGCGGGTGCCACGCGTGTGCGCGACGGGATCGATCCCCTTCCGGCGGCGGGTGGGGAGGTCGTGCGTGTGCAGGAGCTGAACGGTGTGACGTACTTCTGGAAGTTGATGTCGACGCTGGGGGCGTACGGACTGCAAGGCTACTCCGAGGTCGTGCCCACGCTATTCGACTCCACGGCGGTATCGTCCGATCCGCACTACTTCCAAGTCATCGCGCACGCGGCGGTGGGGCAGTGGGCGTCGCCGCCAGCGAGTGGGCGGTCGCTGGACAACATCGCGCCGTCGGCGGTGCTGCAGCTCTCCGCGCAGCGCGTGGGGCCCGATGTGCATCTGATTTGGAATCAGAACGACGACGCGGATCTCAATGAGTATGCGGTGTATCGTCACTCGGCCCCCGGCGTGACACCGACGCCGATCTATTTCCTTTCATCGACAGTGGACACGATCATGACGGATGCGGGCGCACCGGGCGGAGCGCTTTACTACATCGTGACGGCGATTGACGAACACCTTAACCAAGGCCCGCCGTCAAACGAGGCGAGTGTTTCGCCGGTAACGGACGTGAAAGACACGCCGACGCAGTACGCGCTCTCGCTCTCGAGCTATCCGAATCCATTCAACCCGCGCACGACGGTGAGCTACACGCTGCCGTCGCGGGGCTTGGTGACGCTGGCGGTCTATGACAGCCGTGGGGCGCGCGTCGCCACTCTGGTGAACAATGCGATGCGCGATGCGGGCGTTCATAAGGTGGAGTGGGATGGGCGCGCGAGCGACGGTGTCGCGGTGTCGTCGGGTGTGTACTTCGCGAAGATCGAGCATGCGAGCGGAATGCGCGCGCAGAAGCTGGTGCTATTGAAGTAACGCGATGAGCTAGTCCGCAAACATGGCGCGTAGCGCATGGAGTGCGGAGTCCATGGTGCGCGGGGAGAGACGGCCAAGTTTGCGGGAGACTCTCGCACGATCGACGGTTCGAACTTGATCGAGCACGACGAAACCGGACTTGCCCTCGAACCGGCACGGAATGCGAAATGGGTAGGCGTGGCCACCGGTCGTCATGGGCGCCACGATGAATGTCGGCATGTGCTCATTCAGCACGTCGGGCGAGACTACGACGCAAGGACGCGTTTTTCGGATCTCGCCGCCTTGACCGTGGCCGAGACTCACCAATATCACGTCGCCACGGCGCACGTCCGTGCTCACCATTCCCAATCCTCGTCGTCGAACTTGGTGCGCTCCGGTTCCTCTAGAACGTACTCTTCACGGCGCTCGAGCAAGAGTTGAACGGCGGACTCCCAGCCTACGCGCGGATGTTCAGCGCTGGTGATCACAAGCGCGCCATCGCGGAGCGTGACCTCTACTTCGTCCTTGAGCCCCGCCTCCTCAATAAGAGGCTTGGGGAGTCGCAGACCGCGGGAATTGCCGATGCGAACGAGACGCGTTTTCAAGGTAATTACATTGTAGTCACGGGATAGGTGTGCCGTCAAGGGCTCGACGCGTGGCTTTGTTTGCTGGCTCCAAAAACGAAACCGGCCTCCGCGATTTACATCGCGGAAGCCGGCCGGAGTTATCCGATAGTGCGGAAGGCTACCAGTTGGAGCCGCGGCTGCCGCCACGTCCGCCGGAGCCACCGCTGCGGGGCTTGTCTTCGGCCTGATTGACCTTCAACGCTCTCCCATCCATCTCGTAGCCGTCGAGCGACTCAATCGCCGGAGCGAGTCCCTCGTCGCTGATCTCCACGAAGCCAAAGCCGCGGGGGCGACCCGTCTCACGGTCGTTGATGAGCGAAACCGACGCCACGGTGCCGTGCTTCTCAAACAGGGTTCTCACTTGGGCTTCGGTTGCGGTAAAGGGCAGGTTGCCCACGAAAATTTTCTTCATTGTCTTGTTCTCCAAAGTGCCGGGTTTCCGGCGTGTCGAAGCTCGCAAAGTCTCCGGCTAATTCCGGGGCACCCGTTGAGCTCCAAGAGTGGTCCGACACTGTGCCGGGCCGCGAACGCATCAATCATCGAGGGGACTCTAAAAGTTGAGCGACACTTTGTAAGGGAGGCTGAACGATTCGTCCGTAGTCGGGGAGGATGGTCTGGGTGAAGCATGGGCCTTCTTCGGCCGAAAGTAAAGGGGGAAGTCTTTCTGCCCCTCGATGTAACGGGACTCTCATCCCGACCCTCCGGATGGCCACGGCCTCTGGCGCCATGGGTATATTGGCGGGAGATGCATCACGGGCGGTGCTAGGAGGCCGTTCCATGTCCATCTCAAGAGTACTCTTCATGTCCCTGCTATTGGCCGTCGCCGCGACCGGGTGCGACGATGACGACGACAACCCGGTCGGTAATCCCGGGCCCGACGAAACCGCGCCTTCGGTTCTGAACGTTGACGCCATTGATGCGAACCACATCGAGGTGCTCTTCAACGAAGACGTCGAAACCGCAGGCGCCGAGAATGTCGGCAATTACACCATCATCCAAACCGGAGCGGGCGGAGACCCGGTGGATACGTTGACGGTGAATGCCGCGGTGCTGCACCCGGGCGGACGCACCTTGTCCCTCACGACTTCCGCCATGAATTCTGCGCCCTACCGGCTCGAAGTCAGCGGCGTGCAAGATTTAGCGGGAAATGAGATGCAAACGACCGTCGTCAAGACGTTCAGCGGCACCGACGATCCCGACAACACGCGTCCCGAGCTCCTTTCCAGCGAGCCGGCCGCCGACGCGCGCGACGTCGCGATCGATGCGCCCATCGACTTGGTGTTCTCGGAGCCGATCTTATTGTCGTCGCTGATCGCGGGAACGACATGGAGCTCGAATTTGGGCGACGTCGAGTTCACCGCCAACACCGAGGATTCGCTGCACGTCTCCTTGGTGCCCAACAGCGCGCTCGCGCCCGACACGCGCTACACGCTGGATTTCGACGACGTACAAGACCTGTCGGGGAACACGATGACGTCGGAAACGCTGATCTTCACGACGGTGGAACGTTAGCTGCGGCCGAAAAAAAGGTCGCGGATTCTGAGGCGAATCGGTAGCTCCGGGTTACTGCGTGCCCGTGCTAGAGTGAACCGATGCGCCTGTTTCTTCTCATCGCTCTTCTGAGCGCCGCTCCGGCATCTCAAACTCCGAAGGGCTGGCAGCTCGTCGTCCTGGGCATCGCCCAGGACGGCGGCATGCCGCACGCGGGCTGCACCAAGTCGCCGTGCGCGGACGCGCGCGCGGGGAAGCGGCCCGCGGAGAAGGTGAGCTGCGTGGGCCTGATGAACCGCGAGCTCGGGCTCGCCTATATAATAGATGCCACACCGGATTTCCCGGCCCAGCTCCATGCACTGACGGGCGGCCAGGCCCCCGACGGGATCTTTCTCACCCACGCGCACATCGGGCATTACACGGGGCTCATGTACTTGGGCAAAGAGGTGATGGCGGCGAAGTCGGTGCCGGTCTACGGCACCGAGCGCATGACGGAATTCTTGAAGCGCAACGGGCCGTGGAGTCTACTCGTCGACAACCGGTACATCGAACTGCGGACACTCACGCCGGACCATGCGGTCGCGCTCCCGGGCGGGCTGCGCATCACTCCGATGCTCGTCCCGCACCGCGATGAATTCACCGATACCGTGGGTTTTCTAATCGAAGGCCCGCGCGCGAAGGTGCTCTTCATTCCCGACATCGACAAGTGGGAGAAGTGGAGTCGACGGGTTCGCGACGTGGCGGACGGCGTCGATTATCTGCTGCTCGACGGAACGTTCGGCTCGATGGCCGAATTGCCGAACCGCAACATTGCCGACGTCCCGCACCCGCTAATGTCGGAGACGCGCAAGCAAGTCAAAGGCACGCGCGCGAAGCTGTGGTTCATCCACGTCAACCATTCCAACCCGGCCCTGGTGGACGGCAAGGACGTGGCGCGCGAAGGGATGACGTTCGAGCTGTAAAGCGGAACGCTATCCGATCACGGTAGGCGGGACGACGACGGCGTCGCTCGCGTGTTGCTCGAGCCACTCGAGCATCTGTCGAACGCTTCCGGTCGCGAGGGCGATGCTGGTGTCCGCCGCACCGTAGTAGAGGCGGACGGTATCGCCGTCCGGCGCCAGGGTGTATCCACAGGGAAAGACCACATTATCGACATCGCCGCTGGTCTCGTAGGGCGCGTCGGGACCGAAGACCCATTCGTCGCCGCGTTGGATGCAGCGTTCGGGCGCATCCAAGTCGAACAGGGCGAGCCCGAGCCGGTAGATGCAGCCGGCCGCGGTGAGGCGCACGCCGTGGTAGATCACGAGCCAACCTTGCGGCGTCTCGATGGGCGGTGGCGAGAGACCGATCTTGTTGGCGTCCCACCAGGCACCGCGCCGCGCCTCCAGCATGATCTTGTGATTGCCCCACTGACGCAGGTCGGACGAATACGATATCCACATGTGCGCGCGCGGCGCGCTCACGGGACGATGGATCAGCGCCCATTGGCCGCCGATGCGGCGGGGAAGCAGGGCCGCGTCCTTGTCCTCCGGGGACATGACGATACCGATGCGCTCGAAGTTTACAAAATCCGGTGTCAGCGCCATGGCGACACCCGGGCCGTCACGCGAAAACGCGGTGTAGACGATGGCGTATTGTTCCAATTCGGGAACGAAGGTGATGCGGGGATCTTCGATGCCCCACAACTCTTCGGGGAAATGCTCGGGATCGGCGAGCAACGTGGGCTTCTCGTCAATCTTCCAATGATCGACTCCGTTGACTGAGCGAGCCGCGCACAAATGAGAATGTCCGCGACGGTCCTCGACCCGGCACAGAAGTAGTGTCGTCCCGTCGGGCAGCAACGTGGCTCCGGCGTTGAACACACTGTTCACGACGTAGGGCCAGTCCGCGGCCGTGAGGATGGGATTGTTGGCGTGGCGCTGGAAGAGTTCGGAGTGTTTTCGGATCATTGCGACGATCGTGCCTCCAAGTTGACAACGATGTTTTCAGCCAGACGCAGCTCGAGCGACGCTTGCAAAAACGCGAGCGTCGACTCTGCGCCTTGATTCGCGTTGGGACGATCGGCGTGCAGGCCGTCGCGACAGCCCCCGGTCGTCGGGTCGTAAATGGGCAAGTGCAAGTCGTTGCGCCCCAAGAACCAGTCGAACGCGCGCCGCGCTTCTTTGCGCCAGCGCGCATCGTCGGTGATGCGGTACGCTTCGAGGCACGCGGATACCATCGCCTGGGCCTCCACCGGCTGTTGATCGAAACGGGCGCGCTCGCCGTCGCGCGGATAGAAACCGTTCGATCCGATGGGGACGAAGTGATGCCCGGCGGCATCGGCTCTTTGCAAACCGGCGAGCCAATCCAGGGATTCCAGCCCGGCCTGGGACATCTCGGGACTCGACATCGCCTCTCCGCACGTGAGGAGCGCGTGCGGCAGTGCGGCGTTGCAGTACGTCAAGCTCGGCTCGAACCAGCGCCACCCATCGGCGTGATTGCGACGATACAACTCTAGCAAGCGCCCCGCCAATTCTTCGCGCACCTTCCCGGCGCGCCGGTCGCCGGCGAAGCGCTGCAAGTATTCCTGGATTCCCATGAGCGCGAACGCCCACGCGCGCGGACTCGTGGTTTGCAGGATGGCCGAGAGGGCTTTTTCGAACACGCGGCCCGCCATGTTCTGCAGCGCTGCATTGTTGGAACGCCCCAGCACCGTGCCCAGCGCCCACAACACGCGACCGTGGCTGTCGTCGGATCCACTTTCCTCGAGCCAGCGGCGTTCGTAGCTCATGAAATTGCGGAAGCGCCCGGTGTCGACGTTGAAGGCATACCAAATGAACGCGAGGTAGCGGTGCGCCAAGTCCAAGGCTTCTTCGCTGCCGAGTGCTTCCAAGAGCGTGCTCACCAGGAGCGCACGGGCGTTGTCGTCGGTGGTATACCCTTCGCGATAGTTCGGTACCGTAAAGACGGCGTGCTGAAGCATGCCGGTCTCGTCGGTCATGTGCCGCAGGTGGTCGAGCTTGAGCGGAGGCAGCTCGCCCGGACGCCGGTCGAGCGGCTTGACCGCGAACGCGGGCGGGGTGAAGTAGCGCCGTTCCGCGCGCGCCCGGTCGAAGCTGTCCATGTAACGCCGCGCGACCGTCGGCCAGATCATTTCGCGTCCGAACAGATAGGCGCGCTTGCGCATCGCGTGGCGCTTCGACTCGTTATCGAGCAAGTCGATGACTTGCTCGGCGATCGCGGCCGGGTCTTTGAACGGCACCAGGGCACCCCGTTCGTCGGCCAGCATCTCTTCCGCGTACCAGTACGGCGTCGAAATAACGGCCTTGCCCGCGCCCAATGTGTACGCCAAGGTGCCCGACGTGATCTGGGCCTCGTTCAAATAAGGTGTGATGTAAATGTCGGCGGCACTAATGAACTGGATGAGCTCTTCCAAATCGACGAAGCGGTTGTAGAAGATCACATTGCCTTCGACACCCTTTTCCTGCGCCAACCATTCTAGCGAAAGTCGATACGCCTCGCCTTCGTGCTGGATCACGTGGGGGTGGGTGGCGCCGACCACGATGTACACGACATTCGGGTGCTTGGCAAGGATCGCCGGCAACGCGGCGATGACGTTTTCGATGCCCTTATTGGCCGAGAGCAATCCGAAGCTCAACAGGACCATCTTGCCCTCGACGCCGAACAGGTCCTTGTGAAAACTGGGGTCGACGAAGGGCACGTCGGGGATTCCGTGCGGGATCAAGTCAATCTTCTCTGCGTTTACGTGGTATACGTCGCGCAGAAACTCCGCACCCCGCTCGCTCATCACCACCACACGATTGGACAAAGCCACCAGCTCTTCCAAAACCGCGCGCTGGTCATCGTTCGGTTCGCATAGCACCGTGTGCAGCGTGGTCACCACCGGCATGCGTAATTCCCGCAAGAGCGCGAGGATATTCCGGCCCGCGCGCCCGCCGAAGATGCCGTACTCGTGCTGCAAGCACACCAGATCGACATTGTTGATATTGAGGAAGTCCGCCGCGCGCAGATAAGAATCGATGTCCTTCTCGTTCAGCTCGAAGCGAACTCGGCGTGGATAGGCGTAGCCGTCCTCGATGTCGTTGACGGGCAGCGCGAAGCACGATGTGCCCGGGTATTCCGTGGCGATCGCTTCGCACAGGTCGGTGGTGAAGGTGGCGATACCGCACTGGCGCGGCAGATAGTTACCGATGAACGCGATGCGACCGGTAGGTGACTTGGTGGCGTTCTTTTTCATGAGAGCTCCTTCTGCGCGACGGCGCTGAAAGAGGATGGCCGGCTCGCGATTGCAACTCCGACAACGTGCCGGGGCGGCGAACACATCAATCGTCGAGGGGGGACCGAAGGCTGAGCGACTCTCGAAAGCGAGGCTGAACGATCTCGTCCGTGATCGGGGAAGTGATGGTCTATCAGCATCATGGGGCTTCGGCGGTTGGGTGTAAAGGACCATCTTCACAGTCCGCTGCAGGTTGACGGCACGACGTCGCGCGACGGGGTGCGACGGGAGCGTATTGGAACTCTGGTACTTCCGCCCTCGTATGTTTTGATGACCACGAAGTGCCCTAACCCCACGGGAGGCTTCTCATGGAACAGACCGCAGAATGGTCGCCGCGTCTAAAGTCGAGAATCGCCGGCGTCTTTTACTCGCTCACCATCGTATTCGGCTCACTCGCCCTAGCCTTCGCCAGCGGCAGGATCGTGATCAATCTCGCCGCGACCGCGTGCTACGTCGCCGTGACGCTGCTCTTCTATCAATTGTTCAAGCCTGTGAACAAAGGTGTCTCATTGATCGCGATGCTCGTCGGTCTCGCGGGATGCGCTATCGGAGCCGCGAGTGCTGTCGGTCGAGGGTTGACCGACATCAACCCGCTGGTGTTCTTCGGAGTCTACTGCCTGCTGATCGGCTTTCTGATACTGAAGTCCACGTTTCTGCCGCGGTTCCTGGGTGTGCTCATGGCGTTCGGCGGTCTGGGTTGGCTGACGTTTGCGTCGCCGTCGCTCGCACAAACACTCTCTCCCTTCAATCTCGCCCCCGGTATCATCGGCGAGCTCACCCTCACGGTGTGGCTCCTGGTAAAGGGCGTCGACGAGCCGCGCTGGAGAGCGCAGGCCGCTATCGCATGATGACCCGGTAATTTTTGTGAAAAACCGTCACAAACTCCCATCATGGGAGTGAAATTTCGCCCACAAATCTCACACCCGACGCACCCTTCGACCCGCCAGGGTCGCCTTTGGTGGACTTGGTGTCCGCTGCCTCACACCTAAGTGGTTGCCGTGCGCGCCTATATTTGCGAGGACGCGACACCACCAACCCCTATCGATGAGGTCAGCATGTTGAAGTCAAATCGAAATCTATTTGTTGCGCTCGCCGTCGCGGCCTGTGTCGCGTATGTCGCGTGCGAAGATGACGACGACGGTCCCACCACTCCCCCCCGTCCGGACACGGATCCACCCACGATTTCGGCGGTCGAAGCCATCGACATTAACCACGTCGAGGTGACCTTCAACGAGCCGCTCGATCGCGGAACCGCGGAGAATACGGACAACTATTTGATCGTCACATCGGGTGCGCCCGAGGACACTCTGACCATCGGCGCCGTGGCACTCAAGTCCGGCGACCGGACGGTCAGCATCACCACGTCGGATATGACCAACCAGCAGTTGGTGGTCTTCATCGACGGCGTGCGCGACCAGGAAGGAAACGAGATCGCGAATCCGATCCAGAGGTCATTCACGGGGACGAACGACCTGGACACGACCGATCCGGAGATCGCGTACTCTAGTCCTGCGAACAACGCACAGGACGTCGTGACGAATCCACTGGTTAAGATCACGTTCTCGGAGCCGATCTTGTTTCAGTCGCTCATAGGTGGAACCACCTGGAGCTCCACTTCGGGGAACGTCGACTTCACGGCGAACACTGAAGACTCGCTGCACGTGACCTTGACGCCAACCGCCGTGCTGCAGGAAAACACCCTGTACACGATCGAGTTTACCGGCATCGAAGACCTTGCGGGCAACGAGATGGCGACCGAAGAGCTGAAGTTCACGACAACGGATCTGGCGGACTAGCCGGGGATAGACGCTAGAATTTGCTCAAGAAAGTATGGAGCCGTGGAGCGTTTGCAAAGGCGCTCCACGGCTTCGTTTTCCCAGCCAAGAATCCCCTTGCCTCCGAGCCCTGGAAGGCCTACCATGCTCGGAACAGATCCTTTTAAAACTGGCCCGGGAGGCCAGCAAGGGGTCGAGCCAACACTCATCGGCGTTCGTCGCCGTTGCTCCGCACTCGCCCTCTGAATATCCCAGAGGGTTTTTTTGTGCCCTCCGATCGACCTCCCGCGCCGGGCGACGAGTCCGGGGACCCTCTATATAAGGACATTCATGAGCGAGATCGTCTACAAGTCGACCCTCCTCGACCGCGACCAGATCCGGCGCGCTATCAAGCGGATTGCCCACGAAATCGTGGAGCGGAACGGCGGGGTCGACGGGCTCTTCGTGGTGGGCATTCGTCGCCGCGGAGTGCCGCTGGCAGAGCGGATTGCGAAATACATCGAGCAGATCGAAGGGCATTCGATTCCGGTGGGCGCACTCGACATCACGCTCTACCGTGACGATTTCCAAAGCGTGCTCAAGCACCCGCAAGTCGGCAAAACGGAAATCAAAGACGACATCACCGACAAGATTGTGATCCTGGTGGACGACGTGCTCTACACGGGCCGCACGATTCGTGCAGCGCTCGACGAGCTGATCGACTTCGGACGTCCGAAGCGCATCCAACTCGCCGTACTCATTGATCGCGGCCACCGCGAATTCCCCATCAAGGCCGATTATGTGGGCAAGAATGTGCCGACTTCCGAAACAGAATTGGTAGAAGTTCACTTGGACGAAATCGACGAAGCGGACGAAGTCCTCTTGGCGGAGAAGCAATCATGATCACCAATCGAAAACACCTGCTCGGTTTGGAAGGCATGACGTCCGAAGAGATCACGCGTCTGCTGGACACGGCGGAATCGTTCAAAGAAGTCTCGGAGCGGCCGGTGAAGAAAGTGCCGGCATTGCGGGGGACGACGATCGCGAACCTCTTCTTCGAAGCGAGCACGCGCACCCGCATCAGCTTCGAGTTGGCGGAGAAGCGTCTGAGCGCGGACTCGGTCAACTTCACGGTGAGCGGCAGCAGTGTCTCGAAAGGCGAAACCCTGCGCGACACGGCGGAGAATATCCAGGCGATGAAGGTCGACATGATCGTCATCCGCCATTCGGCCGCGGGCGCGCCGCACTTCCTGGCGAGTCTGCTGGAAGCCTCGGTGGTCAACGCGGGCGACGGTGCCCACGAGCATCCCACGCAGGGCCTCCTCGACATGTTCACGCTGCGCGAGCGCTGGGGTAACTTCGACGACAAGAAGGTGGTCATCGTGGGCGACCTGGCGCACAGCCGGGTGGCGCGCTCGAACATTCACGGCTTGGTGACGATGGGGGTGGAAGTCGTAGTTTGTGGACCACCCACGTTAATACCAATCGACATCGAGCGCTTGGGTGTGAGCGTCGAGACCGATCTGCGCAAGGCGCTGGAAGACGCGGATGCGGTCAATGTGCTGCGCATTCAAAAGGAGCGACAGGCGGCCGGCCTGTTCCCGAGCATCGACGAGTACGCGCGCGTGTGGGGCGTCAATAGTCGAGTGCTCGAGCGCGCCAAGCCGGACTGCGTGGTCATGCACCCGGGTCCAATGAATCGCGGCGTCGAGATTGCGCACGACGTTGCCGACGGCGAGCGCTCGGTGATCCTGGATCAAGTCACCAACGGCGTCGCGGTGCGCATGGCGGTGCTGTACCTGTGCAGCGGCGGTGCCGCCATCGAGTCGACGGAAGAAACCGAAGCGGCGGAAGCGAAGGCCGCGAAAGGCAAGCAGGTCGCATGATGCTGAAGCTCGCGAATCTCAACCACACGTCCTACCTCATCGACAACGTCACCATTGTCGACCCCGCGAAGAATACGATGTACGCCGGCCACGTCGCCGTCGTCGACGGCAAGATCGACGCGGTTGAGCGCGGGCGCGCCAAGGAAGCGTCGCTGCCGATATATGATGGAGGTGGTTTGCACCTCGCACCCGGCTTCATCGACATCCACGTCCACCTGCGCGAGCCGGGTTACGAATATAAGGAGACGGTGGCGAGCGGAACGCTGGCGGCGGTCGCGGGCGGGTTTACCGCGGTGGCGTGCATGCCCAACACCAATCCGGCCATCGACGACCCGAGTGTGGTCGAGTTCATTCTCAAACAGGCGAAGATTGCGGGACGCGCGCGCGTGTACCCGATTGCCGCGGCGACCAAGGGGCGCAAAGGCGAGATTCTCTCCGAGTATCACGAGCTGGTCGCGGCCGGCGCGGTCGCCATCACCGACGACGGCTCGCCGGTGGCGAGCGCGGAGATGGCGCGGCGCGTCATGGAGTACGCGGCACCGCTGGGGATCCCCTTCATCGAGCACTGTGAAGACATGGCGGCCTCGGGCGCGGGGGTCATGCACGAGGGCTTCTACTCCACCAAGCTGGGCTTGAAAGGAATTCCCGCGCACAGCGAAGAGGTCTGCCTCTCGCGCGACCTCTTGATCCTCAAGTCGGTGCGGGGGGCGAAGTTCCACGCCGCCCACATGTCCACCAAGGGCTCTATCCAATTAATTAAGAGGGCGAAAGAAGACGGACTTCCGGTTACCGCCGAGACCGCGCCGCATTATCTTTGTCTCGAGGACAAGGACCTGGTCGGTTACGACACCAACCTCAAGATCAACCCGCCGCTGCGCGGCGCCGACGACCGCGAAGCCATGATCGAAGCGATCAAGGACGGCACCATCGATTGTGTCGCCTCGGATCACGCGCCGCACGCTGCGCACGAAAAGCAGGTCGAGTTCAACGCCGCGCCCAACGGATCGGTCGGATTGGAGACGATGTTTCCGCTGCTCGTAACGCACCTGGTAAAGCCTGGGCACCTGACTCTGCCGCAAACGCTGGCACTCATCACGCACAAGGCGGCGCAGTGTCTCGGAGTGCCCGGCGGAACGCTGGCTCGCGGCGTGCCGGCGGACCTGGTCCTGTTCGATCCGGCGGAGACGTGGACGGTGAGCGCCGCGTCGCTCCATTCGAAGTCGCGCAACTCCGCGTTTCTCGGTCACGCGCTGACGGGCCGCGTCAAGCACACGCTCGTCGACGGAGTCAATGTCATCCCCGCGAAAGTCGGTGTCTAGGCAGTGAAGTTTCGGATGCATATCGGCACGATGGGCGCTGCGTTGCTCCTGCTCGTCTTGAGCTGCGCCTACTACAACACGCTCTACAACGCCGAGGACAAATTCGCCGAGGCGGAGAAGGCCATGGCCGCGCAGACGCGCGCCGTCGAAGTCGCGTCGGGCGGGGTGAACGCTCCCGGCGGGGTGAACGCCCCCGGCGTCAACACGCAGGCTGCCGCCTACGAAGATGTCATCGAGAAGTGTAAGAAGGTCATCGCCAATTATCCCGACAGCCGTCACGTCGACGACGCGATGGTGTTGAGTGCCAAGGCACTCTATCGCCTGGGAAAATATGACGAAGCGGTGGCGGCCATCGACACGCTGGAGACGCGCCTTCCCAAGTCCGACCTCATCGGCGACGCCACCTTCCTCAAAGGGAAGTCGTTCGTCGCGGCAGAGAAGTACGACCTCGCGGTTCCCGTGCTCAAGTTTTACGCCGAGAAATATCGCAAGCACGACGACCGCCCCGAGGGGCTCTACCTCTTGTGCATCAGCTTGATGCAAATCGGCATGAACGACGAGGCGGTCAAGGCACTCAACGTGCTGGAGAAAGATCACGGCCGCTCCGACTACCGCTTCCACGCGCAAGTCGACATGGCGGAAGTGCTGGCCGAGAAGGAGCTCTATAAGGAGAGCCTGGCCGTTTACCAGCGCATGAGCCAGTCGCGCATTCCGGAGAGTGTGCGCTTCGACGTGTTGATGGGTATGGCGCGCGTGCAGGAACAACTGGGCCAAAACGCGGCCGCGGTGCAAACGCTGAGCAAGATCGAGCGCGTGCCGCAAGGAGCGGACAACGAGCCCCGGCTGATGCTGCTGCGCGCGCGCGGCTACGCGGGCATCGATTCCACGCACCGCTCGATTCGCATCTATCGCGACGTGACGCGTCGTTTCGCGCGCGGGACGTATGCCGCTGAGGCGCACTTCCGCCTGGGCGAGCTGTACGAAGGCATCGACAGCTTGCAGGCAGCACAGGTCAACTACCAAGAAGTACCGCGCGCGTACTCCGGGTCGGAGTTTGCGGAGGAAGCCATCAAGCGCGGGTCGAACATCGGCCGCGTGCTCAAGCTGCAGCAGACGTCGGGCGACGACAGCCCGGAAGCGATCGCCATGCGCACCTTCTCGATGGCGGAGATCCAATTCTTCCAATTCAACGCGCCGGAGAAGGCGATTCCGAGCTACGAGAAGATCGTCATCGATTTTCCCGATAGCGAATACGCGCCGCGCGCCGCGTACGCGCTCGGCTATATCCACGGTGTGGTGTTGGGCGACAGCTTGCAGGCGCGCGCGTGGTACGATACTTTGCTCGTGCGCTATCCCGACAGCCCGCAGACGCAGATGGCGTACGCCTTCTATAAAGGAGCGATTCCACCGCCGCCGTACTCCGAGCTCATCAAGACGGCGACCGTGTTGAAGCCGGGTCAGCCGGTGCAGCAGCAGCCGCGCCGGCCGCAGACGCGTCCGGTAACACCGCCGCCCACGCCTGTCGACACCACGCGCGCACCCGCGGACACGACCCAGACGCCCGCGCAAACGCCGCCGGCGGGAAGTACTCCCGCCGATACCAGCACCGCACCGGCCGACACCTCCGGGGGCGGCGGCTAGCATGGCGAAGGAAGCGTTCGTCCCCGCGCACGCGCTCGAGTTGGAGTCGAGTGTGCTTGCCAATGTACGGCTGAGCGCGCGTTACTTCTTGCTTCGTCTCGCACGCCCGCGCGAGCTTCCCGAACCCGTCGCGGGGCAATTCGTCCATGTGGCGGTGCCGGCGCTCGACGAGCGCTTCTATCTGCGTCGTCCCTTCAGCATCCACGACTGCACGAGCGATTTTCTCGACCTCGTCATCGTCGAAGTCGGTCCCGGTTCGAATGCGCTGCGGCGCGTACGCGCCGGCGACCGCGTGCGCTTCTACGGACCGCTCGGGCATGCCTATCCCGTGCTGCCGCAAAAGCGAATTCTCGGCATCGGTGGGGGAGTGGGACTAGCACCGCTGTACTTTTATGGGTTCCGCGCGCCCGGCGGACTCGGTGAGAACTACCGGCTCTTGTACGGTGCGCGCACGCGCGAGGACTTGTTCCTCGAACACGTCGCATTGGAGCGCAAAGGTGTATCACTCTCGACCGACGACGGCAGCTATGGATTCAAGGGCAACGTCGTCCAGCTTGCGGAAGCGGTGATGCGCGAAGAACCGGCCGACGTCCTGTTCTCCTGCGGCCCGACGGTGATGATGCAGGCCGTACAGCGT
>JAICFA010000044.1 GCA_025923935.1 Candidatus Krumholzibacteriia bacterium | reverse complement strand
CGCACTATCCCTATCCCCCGCCCTAACTACCCCCGCTTTTTTATTTACAACCTCCCACTGTGGGCCCTCTTTTTTGGGGGGCTGCGTTGGGGCCCCCCGCGGCCGACAACATTTCGTCGACGTCGACAAACTTCTCGCGTGGCTTCCCTGCCGCTGCACCCCGCGCTACTTCCGCCGCGTCGATGGCGCGCCACTGCGCGTAGCTCACCACGCGCACGCCGCGCGACGCCAAGAGTTCCAGCACCGCCTCGCGTGACGGCTCGGGCGCCGCCGCCAACGACGGCGCATCGGCGAGCAGGTGTTTGACCGTCTCGCTCGCATCGGGCTTGTTGGTACCGATCACACCCGACGGGCCGCGCTTGATCCAACCCACGACGTACAGTCCCGCGACCGGCGCACCGTTTTGGACCACGCGGCCCTCCACGTTGGGAATGATCCCCGCGCGTTCGTCGAACGGAACTCCGGCGATGGGAATGCCACGGTAGCCGACGCTACGAAACAAAGCACCGCACGCCACGGTTTCCAACACACCCGTGCCGACCGCCTTCTGCGCGCCGGCCTCGCCGGACAGTGCGTTGTGCTCGAGGACCAGCTCGTGGCCGCGGAACTCCTTCGGGCTGCGAAAAAATGGGATCACTAAGCGCCGCGACTTGCCGGCGAGCTCTCGTGCGGCAAACTCGCGCAAGATGTCGACATTCTTCCGGGCGTCGCGCCACTTCAGTACTTCGATCTCGGCGCGGCTGGCGTCGTTGAGCTCCAAGTCGCGCGCATCGACGACCACGTCCGCGTCCGCGAGCTCTCCCAGCTCCTTGAGCTCGACCGGCGTGAAGGCGGCCTGCACCGGGCCGCGGCGCCCCACCATGCGAATCTCGCGCAGCTTCGATTCCGCCAGGACGTCCAACGCCTGCGCGGTGATGTCGGTTTGCGCGAGCTCGTCGGTCGTCTTGGCAAGGATGCGGGCCACGTCGACGGCGACGTTGCCCTGGCCGATCACGACGGCGCAATCGCAGGAGAGGTCGAAGACGCGGTCTTGATAGGCGGGGTGGCCGTTGTACCACGCCACGAACTCGGTGGCGGTGTAGCTCCCCGGCAAGTCTTCGCCGGGAATACCGAGGCGGCGGTCGGTCTGCGCGCCGCTCGCGAACACGACGGCGTCGTAGAAGCGGCGCAGCTCGTCTACCGAGAGGTCGCGCCCGACTTCGGTGTTGCCGAGAAACGCGAACGACGCGTGCTCCGCCGTCTTTTCGTAACGGGCAATGATCGTCTTGATCTTGGGATGGTCGGGGGCGACGCCGTAGCGCACCAGCCCGAATGGCGCCGGCAACGCCTCGATCATGTCGACCTCGACGCGCGGAGCCTCAGAAGCGAGGAGGGCCTCGGCGGCATAAAAGCCGCCGGGGCCGCTCCCGACAATGGCGACGCGGAGTGGACGCGGCGTCACGGAGCGCTCGCCGCGGTCTTCAAGTAGCCGGCGACGGCCTTACCCTCGCGCTCGCGCAGGTTCAAGCAATCCGTGATCTGGTCGGACACCTTGGCGAGATTGGCGTCGGTGCCGTCGACGTTGTGCGCGGGCACGGCAAAAAACTTGCGCGCGGCTTGCAAGCGCTGCTCCGAGCACCCGCTCACGAAGTACGGCAGGTAGGAAAGAAACTCGCCCGGCATGCGCGGCGCGAGCTTGTCGTAATTCGCGACCATCCACGAGTAGATGCGATCGCGTCCGGCCTCGGTGTCGAACATTCCAAGCACGACCTGATACATCTCGGTCGGGCGAACTTTGTCGGTCAGCGTGTAGTCGAGCACCGCTTGCTGCAGCTTGGGGTCGCGAAACTTGCCCAGCGCGGAAAGATAGCGGCTGCGTTCCGCGGGGACCTTGCTGGACTCGAGCTCTTGCTGGTACGCCGCCAAGTCTTCGCGCGTGCCGTTGGCCGCCGCTACTTGCAAGACCGCGCCCGCGATGGTGGCGTCGACCGCGGTCGGGTCTGCCATATACGCCTTCGCCTGCGCCTTGCAGTACGCGCGCACCTCGGGATCGCGGCCCTCGTCGCCCAGCCATAGAATCAGGTTGGGACGCATCAAGCGTACGTCTTCGGAATCGTCGGCACGCGGCTCGAATCCAAAACGCTCGCGTGCCGGACCTAGCGTGCGTCGCACGTACGCGGCAAACTCTTCGGCCAAGTCGTCGGTGACGAAGGGCGCCTTCAACGATCCCAAGTCGGCGATCACCGCGTTGACGATCTCGGGGTCGGGATGCTTGGAAAACGACGACGCCAGTGCCAAGTACTCATCACCGGTAATTTCGCCCGCGTTCAAGAGAGCGCGTGCGTTGCCGATGAAACGCGCGCGCTCGCGCGCCGCCATCGTCTTGTCGGGGGCCGCCGCGAGCTTCATCATCATGTCGGCCGGTACTACCCAGCGATAGTAGCCGACACCGCCGGCGTCGGGCATGACCCAGTCGACCTTGCCGTGAACCTCCACGCTGGTCGACGGCTTGTCGAGCAATACCACGCGCTGCTGCACGTTCTTACCGTCGGAAATATTGAGGCGCACGGGTGCGGCCCACACGTGCTCTTCCGCCTTGGCGCCGGCGTTCACGAAACGCCGCTGCGACAGCGTCAACAGACCGTTCTGATTGACGTCAATTTTTATGAGCGGGTAGCCGGGCTGCTCGAGAAAACTCGCGAGAATGGGTTCGAGATTCTTGTCGGCCGCTTGCGACAGCGCTTGAAACAAGTCCCCGGCGACCGCGTTGCTCCACTTGTGTTTGTCCAAGTACGCGCGCACACCGCGCTGGAACGCATCCGCGCCGATGAACTCTTCCGTCATGCGCAGCACCGTGCGGCCCTTTTCGTACGCGAGGCCCAAGTCTTCCATGATGTCCGCGCCGGAGTCGACCTTGCGGCGCACGGTGGAGGTCGAGGGGCGCGCGTCGCTCAACATGACGGTGTTGACTTGGCCGAGCTCGTGCGTGTCGAGCCGGTACTCCGGAAACATCTCGTGGGTGAGCTTCATCGCCAGCCAGTCGGCGAAGGATTCGTTGAGCCACAAATCGTCCCACCACGACATCGTGACCCAGTCACCGAACCACATGTGCGCCAGCTCGTGCGTGGTCACCATAGCCACGGAGCGCTTCTGCGTCATGCTGGCGGCGGCGGGGTCGATCAACAGGATCTTGTCGCTGAAGGTCACCAACCCCGGGTTTTCCATGGCACCCGGCCAGTACTCGGGAACGGCGATGAAATCGAGCTTCTCGTACGGATACTTGGTGCCGAAGTATTGCTCGAGGCGCGCCAGAATGCGCGGCGTGATGGCAGCACCGTGCTTCGCCATCGCCTTGGCACCCTTCACGGTGTAGATGCGCCCGGGGACCGAGAGCCCGCTGATGGGCACGCTCTCCAACGGGCCGACCGCCATCGCGATCAAATACGACGACGTGGGCGGCATGCGCTTGAACACCAGCGTTTTCGTCGACGCACCTCGCGACTCCTTTTCCAACGGCGCGTTGCTAATCGCTTCCTGCTGCATGGGCACGGTGATGGTGACTTGCCAGGGAATCTTGTACTGCGGTTCGTCCCAGCACGGAAACGCCTTGCGGCAATCGAGCGATTCCATCTGCGTGAACAAGTAGTGACGGCCCTCGTACAGCGCGCGGTAGAGTCCCACCGCGCGCGTGTTGTACGGCTTCGAGAAACGAATCGACAGCACGTAATTGCCCGGCGCAAGCGCATTCTTGGGTGTGGCGCGGCGCGTGCCGCGATCCCCCGCGTCGCTAATGGTGATGGGTATTTCCCCGGAGGGGCCAGTCAACGTGGCCGCATCGATCGTCATTTCTTCGGCGTGAAAGAGAAAGTCGCGCGCCGGCTGGGCGACGCCGAGCTCGATGCGCACCGAGCCGTTGTAATTTTCTTGCTCCGCATCCAGGTTCAGGTCGACGGCTTGGAACGTGGGCGACACGTTCGGGTCGAGGCGCGGTTCGTCCGCGCGTGCGCCGGGCGCAATCCACAGCAAGCCGGCCACGACGGCCAATACGCGACGATCGATATCAGGAACACGCATGAATAGTCCTCCGGGGTAGCAGTAGCGCTGGCGTTGCGGATTCTAGCATACGGGATGGATTCGCGACGGGTTGCGCTAGCGTCCGCGAAGCGCGCGCGCGATCCACACGGTCCGGTAGGCCGAGGTCCAGATCGTGCCCAGCGCGATCAGCACCACCACACCCGCCACCAGCATGCCGGGCGCCCACCCGAATGCGGCGCACAGGCTCGGATCCAGGATGGAGCCCAACCCGAGTAGGATCATGCGCTCGGCGCGCTGCATGAGACCGACCTTGCACAGCACGCCCAGGCTCTCGCCCCGCGCGCGTGTGTAGCTCACCAAGAGCGACCCACCCAGTGCGGCCACAATCGCGACCGCCATCCATCCCGCGGTGTAGTAGTACGCGAGCCCCACGAAAGCGAAGAACTCGGTGAAGCGATCCAGGGTGGAGTCGAGGAACGCACCGCGCGAGTCGGCGACACCGGTGGCGCGCGCGACTTCGCCGTCCATCACGTCGCCGATACCGCTCACGAACACCATCAGGCCCGCGAGCGGAAAATGACCGGTGGCATAGGCCACCATGCTGGCCACTCCGCACGCCACCGCGAACAAATTATAGAAGAGGGGGGTGAGCCCGATGGCGACGGACGCGCGCGTGACGGGACGGATCAACCAGTAAAACCAATTCCGCACCCAAAAACCCAATACGAACGAGCCGCCGCGGCCGGTGAGATCGCCCGCCGACGAGCGCGCGCCGGAAACTCGGTACGCGAGCATGCTCGCAAACGCGAACGCCACCACACCGCCCAGCGCGGCGAGCTCAGGTCTCACGCGTCGCCCCGCTCCACGATGGTGCTCGCGCGGTTCGCTTCGACGGTGCGCATGGCACGAATGACGCGCACCGCCTTGGGCCACAGAAAAATGATGGGAAAGCGGCGCTCGCTCTTCGACAGTTCGATGCGGATGCCGGAGCGGCGCTCGATCTTGCGCACGATGTAGTCGAGCCAATCGTCGAAGGTCAGCATGTACTTGAACCAGCGCATGGTGGCGCGCGCCTTCGAGCGGCGAAAGAAGTCGTACCACTTGCGGCGCTCGCGCCACGACGGCTTCTTCGCCACGCGGTAGCGCTCGCCTTCGGCCAGCAACAGACCCTCGCGCACCGCGTCTTGCAGCACGCGGCCGTAGGCGAGACGGAAGAAGCTGGCCTGCGCGTGCACCACTTCGTGTACGCGCGAGCGCGCCTCGGGGCGAATCTCGGCGGCATACGACACCTCCATCATGCGGCGGCAAAAGTCGAGTACGCCGAACGACGGGTCGTCTATATACAGAGGGACCCAATCCACCGTGAGCCGCCGCGCCGTTTCCAGGCGCCGCTCGAGCGCCAACCGGTCCTTGTCCGAGCGTGCAAACACCACGTCGACGCGCTGCGCCAAGCGGCCGCGGAAGAAGTGATCCTTGGCGTCGGCCGAGAGCTCGTGGCCCAAGTCGTACTCCGTGACCACAAAGCATTTCGCCCCGGCGCGCATTCCGCCGGGCTCGTTCAGGTAGATGATGTTGGGAGTGAGCACGCGATTGAGCGACGCCATGATGCCGCTGTGCCGAGCGGCCGGCAGCCGCGAGCCGATGGCTTCGTAGAAGCGCAGATAATTCTCGACCACCACGAACAGGTCGGCGGCACTTTGATCGCCCGGTGAGGTGCCCAGCAAGCGCGAGCCGAAGAAGATCACCGCGACCAAATCGCGGCCGCACGCCTCGCTCAACAGCTCCACGATGTCGCGAACTTCCGGCGGCGCTTGATTGGCGGGTGCAGTACTGGCGCGCGGAAACGGGCGCACAATGGAGCGCGCTGACTCGGGAGCTCGCGGCTGGTCGTTCATGGACATCGTCACGCGGCGCGCGTCCCGCTGCGAGCGGGACGGCGCATTTCGGAGAGCTTATCACACATGGCGGCGTGAAGCCGGTCGACCAACTCGTCGTGCGAGGCCGCACCGCGTCCGTCGTACTCGAAGACACCCGCGCTCTCGACGCGACAGCGCACCGTCGTGATGGTGCGGATGAACGCCGGGATGCGCGCGGAGTTCCACAAACCGTCGATTACCACCACGTGGATCGTCCAGGCGCGCGCCGACAAGAACGCGTCCAACGCACCCCGCTTCCAGCGACGAATCTCGCCGTCGCTGGTGCGATGGCCTTCGGGATACAGAATGATGGGATGTTCTGAGGTACGACCCGCCTCTTGCAACAGCTCGAGATCGCGCGCCCCGGTGTGGCCCGGATGGACGGCAATGGCCCGTATCATGCGAATCACATGCGACACCGACGGGATTCCTTTGGCGTAGCGTACGTGGGTGACAAAACGCGGATAGCCGTCGGGGACCATCTCGCAACCGACGGGAATATCGATCAGTGATTGGTGGTTCATGACCACCAGAATGCCGCCGCGACACGGAATCACCGGCGCGATATCGATGCGGGCGCGACCCACATGACGGAGGATGAAAAGGGTCGCTCGTCGCATCCTGCGAACGTGGTCGCGCAACCGTTGCTCGTAGCGACCGGGCCACCATCGCCCGGCCAGCTCGACGCTAATGCGACCCCAGATATCGCCCACGACGAAGGCCATTGCGACTAGCGCAATCGTCACGATTCCAATTAATTGCCTGATTATTCTCATGTTCCGCTGTAATGCCCGCAGAGGCGTGGGCTAAATCGCTTGACGCGCGCAAGTCCAATGCGGCACAGTATCGTACCACTGCTTCGAGGAGGAGACAAAATCTCTATGTCATCCAGACCGTTACGAGACGGGGCTCCGTCCATTCCCCCGACTACGGGTACGCCCGAGCCGGATCCGAAGGCGTCCCTCGAGTCCAAAGCGGCGCCGCTTCCGCCCGCGCCGTCGACGGCCAACGACCTCGACTACAGCAACTTCTTCTGGGGATCGGGCAAAGATCCCTTCGATATCTTGGGGCCGTTCGACGATTGGTTCGACGAGGCGCGCCCCGCGGGCTATTACCTGTTTGGCCAGCCCATGTCGAGCGCGCCGCGCTCGCGCGTGGACGTCGTCGAGCAATTGCACAAGCACCGGCTCGAAGGCCTCATCAACCTGGCGTCGTACAACTACCTCGGTTTGTCGTACCGCCCCGAAGTCATCGACGCGGCGTGCGACGCCATTCGCAAGTACGGCACCGGATCGAGCGGCTCGCCCATCCTCAGCGGGACTACTGATCTGCACGACAAGCTCGCGCGCACCATCGCCGACTTCAAGCACAAAGAAGAGTGTCTACTCTTCCCGTCCGGCTATAGTGCCAACCTGGGTGTGATCGGCGGACTCATGCGCTCCGGCGACTTGGTCGTCACCGACCAGTTCGCGCACGCCAGCATCGTCGACGGCATCATCCTGTCGAAGGCGCAAGTGCGCTATTTCCGCCACAATAATGCCGCCGACCTCGAGCGCAAGCTGAAGGACTTCCCGGGCCGCAAGCTGGTGATCATCGAAGGCGTGTACTCGATGGACGGCGACCTCGCCAACCTCCCCGAGATCGTCGAGGTGGCGAAGAGCAACGGGGCGCGCATCATGATCGACGAGGCGCACTCGGCGTTCCTGTTCGGCCCCAACGGCCGCGGTGTGGCCGAGCACTTCGGCCTCGACGACGAGATCGACATCCACCTGGGGACGTTTTCGAAGAGCTTGGGCGGACAGGGCGGCTATGTCGCCGGGTCGCGCAAGCTGATCCGCTACCTCAAGGGCTTCGGGCGCTCGCACGTGTTTTCGTGCGCGCTGGCACCCGGCGTCGTGGGCGGGCTCATCAAGGCGTGTCAAATCGCGCGCGACGAACCCGAGCTGCGCGACCGCTTGTGGGAGAACACGGCGTACTTGCAAGCGCTCTTGCGCGAGCGCAAGGTCGACATCGGCGACTCGCAGTCGCAGGTCATCCCCATCATGATTCGCGACGACGATCGCGTGTTCAAAGTGGCGGAGGACATGATTCGCGGCGGCGTGTACTTGAACCCAGTGCGCTACCCCGCGGTCGGCAAGCACCGTTCGCGGCTGCGCATCTCGGTCACCTCGACGCACTCCAAGAGCGAGCTGCTCGAAGCCGCCGACATCATCGCCCGCGTCCTCGACCGGCACGGACTGCTATGCCGCTGACGCGCTACCACTTCAAAAACGCGGTCAACGGATTTTTCGAGATGTCGCGCGACCACGCGAAGCGCCTGGTTCCGTCCCACCTCGAGCCGATGGAGCTGCGCCACAGCATCGGGGTCTTCGCGGTAACCGCGTTCGACTTCACCCAGAGCGAAGTGGGGCCGTACACCGAGCTGGTGATGGCCGTCATTACCCCGCCGCGCATCGGCGTAGGCGGCGAGTTCCCGCGTTCCGCGTTTTATCCGTTCGTGGTGGCGACGAGCACCGAAGCGGCACGGCTCCATGCCATCGAGCGCTGGCACCTGCCGCACTACATGGCGGACATCGCCGTCGAATTTCACGAAGAGAACGGCGGCATGCGCGTGCACGCCCACGAAAAGGGCCGTCCCATCCTCGACATGGCGGTGAGTGCGCACAAGTGGAGCGCCGTGAACCATCTGTATCAAGCGTTCACGGTCGATTCGCCCAGCCGCTTCAAGGCCGACATCCACATGGAAGGTTCGTTCACCGAGCACGAAGAGGAATCCGGCGAGCTGGTGCTGCACCCGCATCCGATGTGCGAATCGGTGCTGAACGCCGACGTAGCCTCCTACCCGTTCCGCGAGCTGTGGATGCGCGACGGCGTCCAGACCTTCGAAGAGCTGCAAACCATCTAAGCTTAAGCGGGTCAATGGCTCGCTCTCCGCTCATAGTCCTCGCGCGCGACATTTGGAATCGCGCTGCGGAAATCGCGTCGAGCGACCATCGACCCGCCTTTATCCGGGAACCCTCGGTACCCGTATGACTCTTCCATCCCGCTCCACGTTCGTGCTCGTCAATCCCGCCGCGGGTCGCGGGCGGCGGCGCGCGCGCCTGGAGCACTACCTCGACATTCTCAAGCGACATCTGGGCGCGTTCGAGCCCGTGGTTACGACGCGGGCCGGCGACGAAACCGCCGCGCTCGACCGTGCGCTGCAATCGTCGTTCGACTGCATCGTCGCGGTGGGAGGCGACGGAACCTGGGGTGCCGCGGCGGATCGAATCGTCGCGAGCGGGCGACGCGACGTTTCCCTCGGACTCTTGCCCACCGGCACCGGCAACGATTTCGGGAAATCGCTCGGCATCCGTCACGAGCGCGCCGAGGACGTGGTGCGCGCCATCGTCGCGCGCAACACCCGCGCGATCGACGTTGGCCGCGCGGGCGGGCGTCACTTCCTGAACGTGGTTGGCTTGGGGTTCGACATCGCCGTCATCGACGACGCGGCGAAAACACCGCTCTTGCGCGGCGACGTGCTGTACCGATTCTGCGCGCTACGCCAGCTCTTCTTTTTCCCCGGCCGCGAGGTGGAGCTCGAGCCGAGGGGCGAATCTCCCGTGCGCACCCGGGCACTCATGGTCACCATCAGCAACGCGAACTATTTCGGTGGGTCGTTCCACATCGCGCCGCGCGCGAGTCTCTCCGACGGCAAGCTGGACGCGGTCGTAATAAAAGACGCGGGCCCGCTGACGCGTGCACGCCTGTTTTCCATCGTCTCCAAAGGGCAGCACGAAGGCGACCCACACATCGTCATTCGCCAGGCCCCGTCGTTCGCGATTCGCTTCGAGGGCACACTTCGCTACGAAGCGGACGGCGAGGTGTACACCGCGCACACCTCACCGCTCACGGTCGAATCGGTGCCGGGTGCCTTGCGCGTGTGCGTGCCGGCAGAAGGCGGCGCGTGAAAGCGGTCATCTTCGACGGTGCCATTCCCCGCTATCTGGCAACCCGCGCGGCGGGAGCGGTTTCGCCGCGCTGGCTCACCGGTGCGTGCCGCTGCACACAACTTGCCGACGTCGCCGCTCCTTCCTTGCCGAATCCTCACTGGGTGCGTATCGCCACGCGCTTGGGCGGAATCTGCGGTAGCGATCTCAATTTGGTGTCGCTGAACGTCTCCCCGTCGGCGTCGCCGTTTTCGTCGTTCCCCTTCGTGATCGGGCACGAAAACGTCGGCAGCGTGGTTGAGGTTGGGGCTGGGGTCACACGCGTGGCCGTCGGCGACCGCGTGGTGGCGAATCCGCTCTTGGCGTGCGCGGCGCGGGGCATCGATCCGCCGTGCCGTCACTGCGCCGGCGGCCATCCCTCGCGCTGCGAGCACTTCACCGACGGCGACATCGCGGCGGGAATGTTGTTGGGCACCACGCGCGGACTGGGCGGAAGCTGGGGCGAGCACTTCGTCGCGCACGAGTCGCAGCTGCACCGCGTGCCCGCCCACGTGTCCGATCGCAGCGCCGTGCTGGTCGAGCCGCTGGCGTGCGTCGTGTCACCCATTCTCGAGCACGGAGTCCCCGACGAATCGAGCGTGCTCGTGATCGGTGCGGGCTCGATGGGGTTGCTGGCACTCGCCGCGCTCAAAGCACTCACGCGCGCGCACGTCACCATTCTCGCGAAGCACACCTTCCAATGCGAGCACGCCGCGCGTTTGGGTGCGGAGCACATCGTGCCGGTGCGCGAGGGAGATTATTTCGCCGCGCTCTCGCGCATCAGCGGGGGCCGTCTCATGCAACCGATCTTGGGGGCGCGCATTCATGTCGGCGGCTTCGACACCACCCTGGTGTGCGTCGGTACGGACACCGCAGTCGCCGACGCGCTGCGCTTCACGCGTGCGGGCGGGACCATCATCCTGTTGGGGAATGTGGCGCGGCTCTCGAAGGTGGATTGGACGCCGCTGTGGCAGAAGGAGCTGCGCGTGTTCGGGAGCTTGTGCTACAACGCGCCGCACGGCGGCGCCGACGCGTTCGAAGCCGCGATGTCGCTGGTGGCCGGCCCGGCCGGAGCGGTCGTCGAGCCGCTGGTGACCCACGTAATCCCCGTCGATCGCTTCCGCCAGGGCCTCGCCATCGCCCAAGGGCGGGCCGAGCGAGGAGCCGTGAAAGTGGCGTTGGCAAGCCCTAGTTCCCTGTAATTGCTCAACTTATCCCCTTTTTCGAGATTGCTTGCCCCCGCCCAAGCGTGGTATAACGGCCTCGACGTGGGGAGTGTCCGTGGTCCGGACCGCCTCACCCGGTTTCCTCCAACCAAGGTGGTGATGTTGATGCGTTCGTTCCCCCGCGCTCTGGCGTCAGCATTGGCGGTGGTTGCACTGGCCGGCATGGCCGTGACCGCCCACTCTGCTGGCGAAGCCAAAAAGCGCGCCGCCAAATATCAATCCGCCAACGACGATAAGATCTACGACTTGAGCGTGCCCTGGCCGTTCCGCGACGGGCACATCGAAGGCGACACCGACGGCGACGGGGTGATGGACGACCAGGATCGCTGCCCGAGCACGCCTCGCGGCTCGATCGTCGACCAATTCGGCTGCCCCACCGACTCTGACGGCGACGGTGTTGTCGACGGAATCGATCGCTGCCCCAACACCGCGCGCGGCGCGCGGGTGAACGCGGAAGGTTGCCCCGACGACCAAGACCGCGACGGGGTCGCAGACGGCGTCGATCAGTGCGCGGACACACCGCGCGGCGCCATCGTCGACTCGCGCGGCTGTCCGCGCGACTCGGACAGCGACGGCGTGTACGATGGAATCGACAAGTGCACCGAGACACCACGCGAATACGCGGTGGACGACGAGGGCTGCCCCATTCCCATCGGCGAAGTCGGCCAGCGTTTCCTGGACAGTGAAGCGGTGGCCTTCAACATCGAGTTCGCGTCCGGCAAGGCGGACATCCTGCCGTCGTCCGAAAACGATCTGAACCGTGTGGGCGAGGTACTGTCCGATTGGCCGGATGCCAAGATTGAAATCTCCGGCCACACCGACTCGCAAGGCAGCGAATCGTTCAACAGGACGCTATCGAAGCGCCGCGCGGATGCGGTGAAGAAGTGGCTCACCGACCACTACTCCAAGATCGACGCCGGGAACCTGGCGACCAAGGGGCAGGGCGAGTCGCAACCGATCGCGGACAACACCACCGATGCGGGCCGCGCGCAAAACCGCCGCGTCGAGTTCCGGCTGACCAACGCCAAGGAGCTTGGCAAGGAAGTCGACACCCGCCGCTACAAGAGGCGCAGCGAATAGATTCAGGCGTAGAGTTGTCTGGAAACGGTGCGGCGGACATTTCGCCGCACCGTTTTTTTGCGGTCAGACGGCGCGCCAGAGAATCTGCAGCGACGTCACTTCGATGTCGGATTTGCGGGGACGCAGCGCCACGCGGTCGAGCGGCTCGGAAAGCGGGTCGAGCTTCGCCTCCAGCGCGGCCACGTCGGCGGCTAGCTCGCGCTCCAACTCGGCGCGGCGCGCGCGCAGCGCCTCGAGAGAGTCTTCGGCGCGGTCGACATCGCGACCCTGCTTGGCGGCACGGTCGATGCCGCGCATGGAGCGGGCCGCGTCGTTCATGGCGGTGCGCGAAATCTTCTTCCGGCCCAGGAACGCACCCAGAATGCTGGCACCGGCCGACATGGCGGTACTTATACGCTGGCTCGACGCTTGGTCCTTTTCGCGCGCGACGGCTTGCTCCGCGCGACGAACGCGATCCTCGAGTGTGGCCAGCTTGGACGCGTACTGATCGCGCAGCTTGTCCACCCTGGCGTCGCGGTCGGCACGCGCGGCTTCCGCGATGCGAATGCGAAAATCGCGCTCGCTCTCGTTCGGCTTGGACAGCATGCGCAGCCGTTTGGACTCGAAGAGTTGCACGCCGGTACCGCGGTAAATGGAATCGACGAACGCCGCACTCCACTTCTTGGCGCTTCCCGCTTGTCCCGCGGCGCGCGGCAGCGGCGCGAAGGTCGCCCCGCTGGGCGGTACCTCGCCCGCCGCGGGCTCGGCGTCGAGCGGCGACGCGGTCGACCAGTCGGGTGCTGCCGCGTCGACACCCAACGGGGCGACGCGCACGACTTGGGTGCTGTGCGTCCCGCCGTCGGGCAGCGACACGTGTACGCGCGCGACGGCGACGGCAAAGGGGGACAACTTGCTCCCGGCTTCGAAACGTTGCGGCAGCTCGGGCGGCAGAACGGGCGCAGCGCTCGACAATGGGATGTCGGCAGCTGCGGTCAACGTTGGCGCTGGCGTCAGCTCGGCCTCGTGTGCGCCGGCTCCGGTACGGAGCCGGCGGATTTGTTCGCGCGTCAACGGTCCCGCCAGGTAGGACAGCGCCCAGCGCGTTTGGAACACCACCGGCTTCGACTCGTGCGTGTTGTGGAGCAGGAACACGCGCGGCTCGAGCGCACCGATGGTGTCGATAACATTTTCCTCGGCTCCGGGCGCCGCACTCTTGAGACCATCCGCCAGCCGCATCTTGTCGCGCTCGGTTTGCAGCCGGCCGATGAACCATGTACCTGCGTTCGACAGCGCTTTGTAGTCGAGGTCGACGGGATTCTGTGTGGCCAGAACGACTCCGACGCCGAAGGCCCGGCCTTGTTTGAGCAGTGTCAGCAGTGGGCGCTTGGACGGCGGCTCCTCAACCGGCGGCAGGTAGCCGAACACTTCGTCCATGTAGACAATGGCACGCAGGCTCGGCGTGCCCGAGCGCGTGCGCGTCCAGCCGACGACTTCGTTCAGCAGGAGCGAGACGAAGAACATGCGCTCCGCGTCGTCGAGATGCGCGATGGAGAAAACGGCCAGACGGGGCTTGCCGCTTTCGCCGTAGAGCATGCGGTCGATGTCGATGGGCTCGCCCTGCAAAAACGACTGAAAGCGCGGCGCAGCGAGTAGATTGTTGACGAGCAGTGCCAGCTGGAAACGATCCTTGGACGGGAAGAAAGACTCGAGCTCCATGACGCCGATGCGCGCGACGGGTGGGGTTTGCAGCGCGGCCACGAGGCTTGCGAGATCGAGCGAGCGGCCGCTCGCCCACGCCGACTGGAGGATGGTGGTGAGCAAGATGTGCTCGCGGCTGCGCACCGGATCGGCGTCGATCCCGAGGAGCGAGAGTAGGCTCGAGGCGACACCGCTGGCGCGCTCCGCAAGTGCTTCCGCCGACACGTCGCCCTTCGGCGCTTCCAGCGACGACAGCATTGCGACCGGTGTCGCCGCATCGCTGCCCGGTGTGTACACGACGACGTCGGCTGCATCGCGCAGGCGCTGAATGCGCGCACCGTCTTGCCCCCAATCGGCAAGCCCCTTTTCCCACTTGGCCGCTTCGCGCGCGGCGAACTCGTCCGCGCTCATGCCTTGCTGGCGCGCGGCATCTTCGTTGATCCAGGGGCGAAACGACGCCGCGTCGAGTGTGGGAAATCCCAGAGCAAGATTGACCAGGTCGCCTTTGGGATCGATGACGATGGCGGGAATGCCGTCGAGGGCGGCCTCTTCCAAGAGTCCGATGCACAGCCCGGTCTTCCCGCTTCCCGTCATGCCGACGCACACGGCGTGCGTCGTGAGATCCTTGGAATCGTACAGGACCAGCGAATCGGTGGGGCCGCGGCGAGCGAGATCGTATTCGCGCCCCAGGTAGAACACTCCCAGCTTTTCGAATTCGGGCAGCATGTCAACCTCCGCCTACAGCGTACCGAATGGGGACGTCGCGCGCATCAGAGATCAATCGCCGAATGGATCAGATTCGTGCTTGATAGAGGTACAGGTCGTGGTAACGCCCCTGGCGGGTGATGAGCTCGTCGTGCGTGCCGCGCTCGACAATGCGTCCGCCCTCCAGCACCAGAAT
>JAICFA010000043.1 GCA_025923935.1 Candidatus Krumholzibacteriia bacterium | reverse complement strand
GTCGCGGTGCGCAACGGGCCGGCCGGGCGCGGAGCAGGGATAGGTTCGACCTTTGGCTTGCCGACCGGTGCGGACTCGGGCGCCTTGGGGGGCATCGGCGGCGGCTCGGGGCGCGCGGACTGCACCGGCGCACCGACGCGCACGCTCCATACTTCGGCACCGTCGGCCGCGACGGATTCTTCCATCGCACCCGCTTCCGCGGCGGCGCGCGGGCGCCGCGCGATCTCTTCGCCGCGCACGAAGACCGTGATGTCGCACTCGGAGGCGAGCGGGTGGACGTGGCCGTCTTCCAGCGTGGCCGGTCCGGCGAAGACCACGCAACGCGCGTGCGTTACCAGCCGGCGCGCGGCGTCCTCGAACGCACTCGCCACGAAGGGCATGCGTTTGGTGACCGGGAACGACCCGGCGCCGACCACGCGCACACCAGTCGCCGCATCCTGCGTGACCACTCCAATCGAGCTGCCATAAAGGAGAAAGTCGAGGAAGCCGAGCGCGTCGGGCTGCGGCACCAATCCGTGCATGCCGATCTTCAAGAAGTCGCAGTCGACTAAAAGGGTCGACGCAATGTGCGCGCTCAGCGACTTCGCCAAGACCGCGGCAAAACCGTCGCGGGCCGGTGCGAGGTCGTCCTCGGCGCACACGTAAATGCACAGCGGTGCCTCGGCGGCGCGGTGCGCAATGGCGGCCACCATCGCCTGCATGGGTGGCACCAGCGCGGCCGGAACGTCGCTCGCTGCCACGGCCGACTGGAGCACATTGCTGGCGACCGGAATTTGATAGATGGAAACGCGATTCATGGGAGCGCGTCAGGCGCGCGTGGTGAGTACCTCGGCCAGTGCCGCGACGAGGTCGTCGTCTTGCGAGGGGAAAATGGTCGTCATGTTGACCCGAATCTCGTCGCCGCGCACCCGCACGAACACCGGTACCGCGCGCAGTCGTAGCGCGCGCGCCAGTTGCACCGCTTCGCGCGCGTCGCGACAGGTGATGGCCACCGCGGCCGACGGAAGCGCGGCACCCGAGAGGCTTCCGCCTCCTACCGCCGCCTCGTCCTCCGCGTCGCGCACCGCGCGCGACGGGACCCGTTGTGCCAGCCGCTCAGCGACGTATTGCGCCCGATCGCGCAGCCGCACCGGGTCCGCGCACAGCATCGCGATCGCGGGAATCTCGTATTCCGGCGCGCCAAACAGATACGCACGCAGCACCGCTTGCAGCGCGGCGACGGCCACTTTATCAATGCGTACCGCGCGCCGCAACGGGTTTTGCTTGAGCCGGTCGACGACGTTCTTCGTGCCCAAAATGAGGCCCGCCTGCACGCCGCCGAGGAGCTTGTCGCCGCTCATCGTCACGAGATCGACCCCGCTCGCCACCACCGCGGCTGCTACCGGGTCGTGGCCCAGAGCGTGACCGGCAAAGTCGAACAAGGCGCCGCTGCCGAGGTCGAAGGCGGAGATCGCCGACTTGGCGCGCGCCACCGCGACCAGCTCGGCGATAGTCGCTTCGTGAGCGAAGCCTTCGATCTCATAGTTGCTCTTGTGGACCTTGAGCAGGATGTCGCCGGCACGCGCTTCGCGCTCGTAATCGGCGGCGTAGGTGCGGTTGGTGGTTCCCACCTCGACCACGGCATCAGCCGCGTGACGCAAGATCTCGGGCAGGCGAAAGCTCCCGCCGATTTCCACCAGCTCGCCGCGCGACACGATCACTCGCCCCGGCGGCGAAAGCGTGTTCACCGCCAAGTAGACGGCGGCCGCGTTGTTGTTGACCACCATCGCGGCTTCGGCGCCGGTGGCGCGGCACAATAGTTCTTCGAGCACGTCGCTGCGGCGCGAGCGCTCACCCGTCTCCAGGTCGACTTCCAGACTCGAATACCCCACCAGTGCCGCGTGCGCCGCGCTCGCCGCGGCATCCCCGAGGGGGGCGCGGCCCAGGTTGGTGTGCAGAACCACACCCGTGCCGTTGAGCACGGGACGCAGTCCACCGGTCTGGAGCCGGTCGAGGGACGCGCGTACCTGCGCGACGGCGCGCTCGGTCAGCGACGCTCGGTCTCCGTGCCCGGGCTGGGTGCGCACCTCGGTGCGCACCGTGTCGATGGCCGCGCGCACCAAGCCGGTCCAGGGAAAGGACGGGTGCTCGGCCCGCCATGCGGCCAGCTGCGGATGGGCCAGCATTTCGTCCACGGAGGGAAGCGCGCGGAGGACATCGGGTGGTTGCGCCATGAGCCAATTCATTATGCAACAAATCCTTGAAGGCTGGGGAGCTTTCTGTTAGGCATGCCAGCATGATGTCGCGGCTTCGCATGGTCATGGTTCTCGCGCTGGCGTTGGGCGCGTGTGGCGGTCCGCCCAGCACTACCCCGCGCGAGCGCGCTGCGGACCAGGACCGCCTCCAGCAACTGTACAAAGAACTCGCCGATCCCCTGCCGCGCGTCGACCGCACGCTGCTCAACGGCGTGCGCGTCTTGATCGACCCCGGCCACGGCGGGACCTTCCGCGGCACCGTGGGGCAAGACAGCCTCGAAGAGTCCAAGGTCAACCTGGGTGTTTCGCTCTACCTGTGGGGGCTGTTGCGCGAGGCCGGCGCCGACGTCTACCTGACGCGCTCCATCGACCGCGATTTCCTCACCGCCGTGGATTCGACGCTGTCCTTCGACCTGCAGCAACGCGTCAACTTGGTGGACTCGCTTTCGCCCGACATATTCGTGTCCATCCACCACAACGCACAACCGCAGCGCGACCCCAAGTACAACCGCATCGAGACCTATTACAAGGCGGGCGACCCCGCCTCGCTCGACCTCGCCTTCGCCATTCACCGCCACCTCATGCGCAACCTCGGCATCAACGTGGGCGAAGTGCGCCAGGGAAATTACTTCGTGCTGCGCAATGTCGCGGTGCCGGCGGTGCTGGGCGAATCGAGCTACCTGACACACCCGCCGGTGGAGCGGCAGCTCGAGCTGTCGCACGCGCAAGAGCTGGAAGCGGAGGCGTACTTCCTGGGCATTCTCGATTACTGCCGCCGCGGTTTGCCCAAGGTCACCGCCATCGGCCCCCTCGACTCGATCCAGACGTCGACTCCCATCGTCACCGCGCGCTTCGACGACCGCGGCGGGTTGGGCATCGACCCCGACGGTGTTCATGTGCTGGTAAACGGCGAGCCGGTGAACGCGCTGATGGCGTCGGACGGGAAGAGCGCCAGCTATCCGCTGCCGTGGGACGCGCCCAACGGCGACTACACCGTGGACGCGTCGGTGCGCAACCTGGGCGGCAACACCAGCCCGGTGGCGAGCACGCATTTTCGTATCGACCATCCGCCCGCGCTGGCGGCACTCGAGTCGCTGCCGCCGCGTGTGTCGCGCGCCGGCGGCAGCGTGCGCGTGCGCGCGCGCATTCTCGACCGCCGCGGGCTCCCGGTGGCCGACGGAACACCGGTCACGTTGTCGTTGCGCAAGCAATCGCAAACCGGTGAAGTGCGCGGCGGTGCCGCGGAGTTCGCACTCGATGTACCGCCGGGAACCACCCCCGTGCGCGTCGAAGTCGCAGTCGGCGGCAAGCGCTTCCCCCTCGACATTCCGGTGGCCGGTGCAAACCAGGGTGCCTGGCGAACGCTGGCGATTACCGACGCCAAGACCAACACACCCATCGTCGATGCCATGGTGCTGGCGGGAGACTCCGTGCTCGCGAGTATGTCGCCGACGGGACGGTACGGTTTCGCTGCCGACGATCGCGTCCGTATCGTGGCACCCGGTTACCGTCCCGCCGATGCCAGCGAAGGTACGGTGGCGGCACTGACCCCGTGGTACGACGGCGTCCTGCACGGCAAGAAATTCGTGATCGACCCCCAAGGCGGCCCGCCCGCTGCGGTCGGTGTCGGCCCGATGGGACTGTCCGCGTCGCACGTCAATCTGCGCGTCGCGTTTTATTTGGAAGGATTCCTGCGCGCCGCGGGCGCCGATGTCCGCATCACGCGCAGCAACGAAGAAGTGCGCCTGCCCGAGGATGTCGCGCGCATGACCAACCGCTACCGCGCCGACCGCTACATCGAGCTGCGCCACCCCAGCGAGCCCAACGACTCCCCGCTGGTGGTGCGCGGGTATTTCTTCCCCGGCAGTGCCAACGGCAAAGCCATGGTGACCATTCTGGGAGAGACGGCGGCGCGCCGCTTGGGGGTTCCGTTTCGCGGACCCACCGAGACGGTGACCTTCGCGCTACAACAAACCGCGTGCCCCGCGATCGTGGTGGCACTGCCGGCCATTTCGAAGGCGGAGGAAGAGTCGCGCCTCGACCGCGCGGCGTATCAGCGCGAACAAGCGTATGCGATTTTTCTGGGGCTGCTGCGCCACTACGGCGTGCCCGAAGGTGCCTCGCTGGAAATCGAAATCACCGATTCCGATCCCGCCAATTGGCTGGTGACCCTCGACGAAACCTGGACGCTGGTTTCCAACGACGCCGGTCGCACCGTCTTCGCCAGTGTGCCGGCCGGCGCCCACCGCGTTGCGCTGCGCCGCGGGACGCGCGTGGTGGAGCGAGAGGTCGTCACCACCGACACCGGTTCGCGCCTGCAGGTCGACGTCCCCGCGGGCGCTACAGGCGGCCGTTGACCGTCTCGCCTCGCAACTCTATCCTTAATTAGCGAAGGGGCTTTTACCGGGAGCTTCGAACCGTTTCGAGGGACGCGATGCCGGCCAGTTTTTGGGAGCGCGACGCCGCATATAGGAGACGCATCGGTGTGATCGTCCCCTTCGTGCTCACCGCCTACGCGGTCTTATTTTTCGCCACCGATAGAATCCAGTACGAGGACATTCCCCGCTTCATCGGCTGGAAGGGCGAGCTCGAAGTGCTCCCCGAGATCACGGTGCTGCCCGAGCTGGCCACCATCGCGACCGACCCACTCCCCAACGAAGCCGCCGCCAACGAAACCGTGGCCCTCGACCTCACCCGCAAGGGCGAGGTCAACGCGGCCGACGTCGAACCGAAACCATCCAAGAGCGAAGGCACCAAGGGCGACGCCGACGAAGGGAATCAACGCGCCGTCGCCGATCCGGGACACGGCACGGCACAAATCCGCTCGATGGATAATCCCGGACACCGCTCGCCCTCATCGTACAGCGACCAGTTTGCGCTGATCCGCGCGGTCGAACCCGTCTACCCCATGGATGCGCGCCGCGACGGCATCGAGGGCATGGTGACAGTGGAAATGCTGGTGGATGAAAACGGCTTTGTGACCGAAGCGAACGTGCTCTCGCTGATGGGCCCGGACAGCTTTGGCGACGCCGCCCTGTACGCGGTGCGTCAATTCCTCTTCGAACCGCCCACCGAGAACGGGCAACCGACGCAGATCTGGGTACGCCTGCGCAGCAAGTTCCGGAGTACGGACCCGGCGACGGGACCGTGATGTCGCAATTTCGCGACTCGTGACGTAAAATCGCGCTTGGGTCACGCGAGTTTGTGAAACAGGTACTTACCGTCCCGGGGACGGTAAATTTCTTACCAAATCGAAGACATCGGCATCGCAGAAAAAACAAAGACGCCTGGGCCATTGAGGAGCCCAGGCGTCTTTGTTTTCTGCTCAATGTCGTGGTTTTCTACTCAATGTCGTGCGATTGAGCAACACACCGCGTCGCCTATTCGAACGCTTCCGCCTTGCCCCCGCGTACGCGCAACAACGGCAGCCCGGCGGCGCGCGTGGCGCGTGTGGCGGCATCGCCGCGTAGATGCGAGTCGAGGTACTTGCGAACGTCTTCGCGCGAGGCAGCACCCTGACCGAGTGCCTCCAGCACGGCGCGCGTTCCGTAATAGCCCGCAAGTGACACCGGCGAAATGTCGCTGGTGTTGGGTGTCGCGAGCTTCTTCACCAGGGCCGCGTGCTGGTCCTTGCTCGATCCGTAGTGCGACTCGGCCGGGAACACCGCTCCCTCCAGCTCGGCGCGCGACAGGCGCATGAGCTTGTCCGAGTTCCAACTGCTCAATCCCAACAACTGCACCTGCACGTCGTGGAACTTGGCCTGCGGCAGCATTTGCATGAGTTCTTCCACGCCGCCCACGGCGAACAGCGCGTCGGGGGCGGCTTCGCGCACGCGCCCGAGTTGGGCTTTGAAATCGGTGGCACCATCCTCGTAATACTCGACCGCGACCACTTGCCGCCCCAGGCGCTTGATCTCGCCGGCGAAAAAGTCGGCGGCCTCGCGACGGTCGCCGCGCGACGGCGCAATCACGGCGAAGCGCTCCAAGTTGAGCTTGCGCACCGCGGCCTCGGCCACCGCGGTGGCTTCCACCGTCGACGGCACGCGCGTTTGAAACACCCACGGACCGATGGCGACCAAGTCGTCGCTCCCCACGACCGGCGAGACGATAGGCGCGTGCCACGCGTTCGCCTCGATGGCACCGGCGATCGCGGGCAGGGTAACGATGTCGCCCACGATGGCGACCGCACCCTCTTCCGCGGTCAGGCGTCGGACCGCCGCCACCGCGTCGATGGCTCCGCCGCGCGAGTCGGCCACCGCCAGCGACACGCGCCGCGATCCGGTCGCGTTGAACTCGTCCACCGCCAGCTTGGCGCCTTGTTCGAACAAGCGTCCATAAAGCGCGAGTGAACCCGTTTGCGGGAGCAACAGGCCGACGCGGTCGGGGTGTACGCGCGACGCGGGCGCGGGCGGCGGCGCTTGCCTGCGCTCGGTTGCCATCTCGAGCAAGCGGCGCGCGTCGGGATCGTTTTCGCCGCGCGGCAGCGAATCCAGATAGCGGCCAACTTTGTCGTAGGCTTGGTCGTAGTCGCCGTTCGCATACGCCTTGCGCGCCTCTTGATAGAGCGCACTGCGCGCGAGCGGCGAATCGGGATACGCCTTGTAGAGCGCGTCGCGGTCGCCTTCGCTGAGCTTTTCGTCGCTCAATGTGCGTAGGCGGCGCGTGGCTTCTTCGCGCGCCGCCGCGTCCAACGGCGATTTCAAGAGCTCGAGCCACGCGGCGGCTTCGCGCTGCGGGTCGTCGAGCTTGGCAAAGTCGGCGGCCGCGGCGCGCAGGGCGTCGGGACGGCTGGGGCTGAGCGGGTAGGCGTCGGCTAGCGTCTGGTAGTAAGTGGCCGCTTCCGCGTATTGCTTGCGGGCGTCGGTGATTTGCCCGGCGCGCAACAGAACGTCGTCCGTGCGCGCGAAGGAAGGATATTGGTTCAAGATCTCGCCGGCGGCGGCGGAGGCGTCGTCCCAGCGCGCGTTCTTCTGCGCCGTCACCAGGGTTCCATACAACTCTTGCGCGCGCGCTTGCTGGGCCGGACCCAGCTCGGCCTTCTTTCCCCCCGTCCCCGCGCACGCGGCGAGCGAAACCATCAGCAGCGCACACCCCACCGCGATTCGAATTGGACGCATCAAAACTCTCCGGGATCGAGGTCCTTCAAGTAGCGCCGCAGCTCGTCGTCGGCGTCGGCGCCGGCCGGGGGTGCCTCCGAGTCGAGCGAGCGTTTGTGCGCGAGAAATACGTCGCGCGCGACGAAGATGGGCGCGTCCGACTTGAGCGCCAGGGCCACGGAGTCGCTGGGGCGCGCATCCATCACGATGACGTCGTGGCCGCGCTGCAGGTAGATCTTGGCGAAGAAGGTGTTACTGCGCAGCTCGGTGATAGCCACTTTGGAAACCACCGCACCCAGGCTTTCGATGGTGACGCGCAACAGATCGTGGGTTAGCGGGCGCTCGAACTTCTCGCCCTTGATCGTCAGCTCGATCGCCATGCCCTCGGAGTGACCGATCCAGATGGGCAGCACTTCCTCGCCCTCGTCGCTCTTCAAGAGAACGACCGGGTTCTCGCGCGCATCGCGCGCCATGCCGCTTACCGTGACACGAACGAAGTTTTTGTCGTCGTGCGTCACGCGTCCTCCGGCCGCTAGTCCGATTTGGCGTCGATTTGCCGGTTCAGGTCGTCCAGGTCCTCGAACTTCGGCAGCGGCTTCTCCAGGTTGTCGAGCATCCAGCGCGCGGTCTGCGCCATCTCGGTATCGGGATACTTCGTGATGACGTCGTTGAAGCTCCGGTCGGCCATGGTGTAGTCCTTCAGCTCCTCCGCGTAAACGAAGCCGATCATGAACATGGCCTGGGGAGCGTACTTGTCCTGCGGGAATTTGTCGATGATTTGCTGAAAGGCCGCGATGCGTTGCTGCGGGTCGTTGCTGTTCTGCGCATAGTTGAACAATTCCTCGGGGCCGCGCTGCATCTTGTTGTACTCGTCGCGCAGATAATTGTGCGTGTCATAGCCCTTCTGCACCTCGGTGAAGTGCTCCATGCGCACGTTCTCGATCTTGTCGCGCGACAGCCGGTCGGCGATCTCTTCACGAACTTCGTCGTAGGGACGCAGCACGGCGGGCTGCTTCTCGTTGATGCGCACCAGTGAGTAGCCCTTCTCCCACTTGATGGGTCCGTAGATCTGGCCCGTCTCCATCTGGGCCAGCGCGTCGGTGAATTCCTTGGAGTAGCCCACCCCGCGAATATAACCACCGGGGTTGAAATAGCCCAGGTCGCCGCCGTCCCCCTTGGTCATCGGGTCCTCGGAGTACTGGTGGGCCATGGTGGTGAATTTCTCCCCGCCTTCCACCACGCGCTCCTTGATCTCTTCCAGCTTTTGCTTGTCGGTCGAGAATACGTGCTGCGCGCGCAGTGTTTCGAGCTGGGTGTACTGGTCCTGATGGGCGTCATAATAGTCGTGCATTTCTTCGTCGCTGGGACGCGCCTTGGCGTCGACCATCTCGTTGAAGTAGGCCGCCACCAGGATCGAGCGCGTGGCCTCTTCGAGCTGCTTTTTCACCTCGGGCCGCGACAACAAATCGCTCTTCTTGGCTTCGAGGTACGCGAGCTCCTCTTGCATCAGCTTTTCGGTCAAGAGGGCGCGCCCCTCGGGCGAATCGAAGCGCGAGCGCTGCGGCTCCGGCAGGCGACGCAGGTAGTCCTCCACGTACTCGCGCGTGATCGACCAGTCGCCGATGCGGGCCGCCAGGGCCTCTTCGGACTCGGCGACCTTGGCCGTTTCCTTCTTGGAACAGCCGCCCGCCACGAGCGACGACAACACCACCATGAGAAGCAGAACGCGAATGCGAATCATACGGGAACGAACCTCCTCGTCAGACCAAGTCGTCGCGACCGCGTCGCTTGAGCTCGGCGACGATCTGCTTGATGTCTTGCACGCGATCGCGACGGCACACCAGAATCGCATCGCCTGCGTCGACGATTACCAACCCCTCGACACCGATCAGTCCGATCGTGCGCCCCGGGGCCACTACGGTATTCTCTTTCGCATCGATCACCACGTGCTCGCCGACGGTCACATTCCCCGCGGCGTCACGCTCCCCCGTCGCGCGCACGAACTCCCAGCTTCCCACGTCGTTCCAAGCGAAATCGGCGCGCATCACAACGACGTCACGCGACTTCTCCAGGAGGCCGTAGTCGATGGAGATGGAGGGCGCACGCGGGTACTCCCGCTTCAACACCTCGCCAAACTCCGGCGTTCCCACGGCCGCTTCCACCCGACCCAGAACCGCGGCCAGCTCCGGCAGGTGGGTCGCGATCCCATCCAGGACCGCCCCCGCCCGCCACAGGAACATACCGCTGTTCCACAGGCAGCCCGCCTTTACCAGCTCGGACGCTTTCTCGGCGGTGGGCTTCTCCAAGAATGCCTCCACCGGGAAGATGGCGGCATCTTTTTCGCGCCAGCGCTCGGCGCCGGCGCGGATGTACCCGTAGCCCGTCTCGGGCCGCGTGGGGACGATGCCGAAGGTCAAGAGGGCGTTGGCGCCATCGCTCGCGATGAAACGGGCGGCGGCTTGGGCTTGTTCGCGAAACCGGTCGACTCCGTCGATCAGATGGTCGGCCGGGAGCACCAACATGGGTTGGTCTCCGAACCGGCGGCGCACCACCGAAGCAGCCAATCCGATGCTCGGCGCGGTGTTGCGAATGTCCGGCTCGCCGATGACGTTCGCGTCGGGAATTCTCCCGCGCAGCTCTGCGATGACGGCGTCGCGCTGCTCGGCGAACGTCATCACCAGGGTTTCTTCGGGGCGCGCGAGTCCTTCGATGCGCTGCAGGGTCAGATCCAGCATCGTGCCGCGACCGGTCAGGTCGAGCAGCTGCTTGGGACGACGGCGGCGGCTTTGCGGCCAGAACCGCTCACCGACACCCCCCGCCAGCACCACCGCGATCACTACGCGTTACTCCCTCACCACCGATACCTTGACCGGGACCGAAACCTCGCGGTGCAACTTCACATCCACCGTGAACTCGCCCAGCTCGCGAATCGGATCGGCCAGCATGATCTCGCGGCGCTCCACTTCGATGCCTTGCTCCTGCAGCTTGCGCGTGATATCGAGCGCGGAGACCGAGCCGTACAACTGGTTTTCCTCGCCCACCTGCACCGGCATCGTGAGCGCGATGCCTTCGAACTTGGCGGCGCGCACCTTGGCCGCGTCGATGGCCAGCATGTCCTTCTTGATGAGCACGCGCTCGTTCTCCTGGAACACGCGGCGGTTGGCCGGTGTGGCCGGCAGAGCGAGATTGCGCGGAAACAAATAATTCCGCGCGTAGCCGGGCTTCACCTTCACGGCCTGGCCGCGATTACCCAGCTTGTGGATGGTTTCCAACAGAATGACTTCCATCTCGCTCTCCTTTTAACGGTAGTACTCGCGCACGTACGGCACGAGCGCGATCAGACGCGCGCGCTTGACCGCGGCCGCGAGCATGCGCTGGTGCTTCGCGCACGTTCCCGTGATGCGCCGCGGTGTGATCTTGCCGCGATCCGTCATGAAGCGGCGCACACGGCGCTCGTCCTTGTAGTCGATGTAGGTGACGCGGTCGAGGCAGAACTTGCACTTCTTCTTCCGCATCGGGCGCTTTTCGCGCTTCTCGCCCTTCTTCTTGGGATCGCGCTTAGTATCTCTCCCTCCGCCCCTCGCCATGATGCTCCACCTCCTCACGATGCGGCTCGCGCTCCGGCTGGCGCATCGTCGCTTCGACAGTGGCCGGCTCGAGAGCGGGCTCGTTGCCTTCCGCGAGCTCGTCGCGCACGATCATGTGGCGCAGGATGTTCTCATCGATGCGCATCTGGCGACCCAGCTCGTCGACGACAGAAGTCGCACCGCGGAACCGGAAAAAGAAATAGTGGCCCTCGGGCTGCTTCATGATCTCGTAGGAGAGACGGCGCTTGCCCCAGGTTTCCACCTTGGTGATCTCGCCACCGCTCTTGGCGATGACCTCGACGTACTTGGCCGTGCTCGCGCGCAGACCATCCTCATGGACGGCCGGGTGCACAATGACGGCACACTCGTAACTTCTCACGGATACCTCCCTGTGGACATGTGATCCCCCCGCAGCGGCCGAAGGCCGGCCGGGGGATAGAGAAGTCGTTGAACCGATCTGGTTAAAGAATATGTGCGGCACACTATAGGCCAAGGGCGGCCGGGCGTCAAGCCGCTGGCGAGCGCGAACGCAGGCGCGGCTCTATACTAAATGCCGCCCGGGTCCTCCGGCGGGGCGGCCTCCTTGCGGGCGTTGAACCGGCTCATCGCCTTGTCGACGCCCAGGGTGACCCACGCCTCGATGCAGTCGGCCGCGGCGGCGATGGTCTCGTCGACCAGAGCCGCCTCTTCCGGCAGGAACTCGGCGAGCACGAACTCGGCCGGGTCGACGCGCGGCGGGACGGGACCCACACCCAGGCGAAGACGCGCGAAGTCGATGGTGCCCACACGATCGATGACGGACGCGATGCCGTTGTGTCCGCCGTCGGTGCCAGACTTGCGCAGGCGAATGGTCCCGAGCGGGATCGCGAAGTCGTCGCACACGACGAGCAACCGGTTCAGCGGAAGCGACTCCTTCGCGACGAGCGGCGCGATCACATCGCCGGAGAGATTCATGTACGTCAACGGCTCGACGATGAGCACGTCGTTGCCCGCGACGTCGACGCGCGTCGACACCATCCCCTTGGCCGGCTTGCCCCAGCGCGCGCCGCGGCGTCGCGCGAGTACCTCCACGGCGCGAAACCCGAGATTGTGGCGCGTGCGCGTGTAGCGATCGCCGGGGTTGCCGAGTCCAGCTACGAGAAAATCGATGGGCATCGGAGCTCTCTTCTACCAACCAAAAACCCCGCGACACCGATTGCGGTCGCGGGGCTTTGGGAGATCGCATTGTCCTCCGCGCGCTTTCCGCGCGCGTCGGATGTCACTACTTCTTGTCCTTCTTCTCTTCCTTGGCAGGAGCCGCCTTCGCTCCACCGGCCGCGGGTGCGCCTTCTTCGCCCTCTTCCTCGGCACCCGGCTTGCGAATCAATTCGGGCTCCGCCACCGCTGCCTCGGTGGGCGCGACCACGGCCTCGACCACCGGCGGGATGACGGTCGCCAGCGTGGTGTCGGGATCGTCGAGGAACTGGATCTTGGGATAGGCGTCGCTGACGTCGCGAATCCGGACCGAGTCGTGAATGCGCAGTGCCGACACGTCGACCACAATCGAGTCGGGGATGTCGGTCGGCAGCGTCATCACGTTGAGCGTGCGCGTGCCGTGCTCGAGCACACCGCTCTGCTCCTTAACACCGGCCGGGGTACCGCGCACCTCGACGTGCACTTCCACGCGGACCTGCTCGTCGAGCGCGATGCGCTGCAGGTCGACGTGCAGGATGCGGCCGGATGCGGGGTGGCGCTGCACGTCGCGAATGATCGCGTTCATGCTGCCGCCGCCGGGTCCGTCGACGGTCAGGTCAACGATGGCGCTGTCGGGGTGCTTGCGCAGGATGTTGCGTACGTCGGTTTCCGACAGCGACAAGCCCAACGGCGCCTCGCGGCGGCCGTACAGGACCGCGGGCAGACGACCGTCCTCGCGCAATTTGCGGGCGACACCTTTGCCGGAGCCGCCGCGTACATTCGACTGGAGATCAAATCGTTCCATGACAGTTCACCTTCCGCTACACGAACAAGGTACTAACCGACTCGTTGTAATGAATCCGCTTGATGGCCTCGGCAATGAGTCGGGAGACATCCAAGACCTTCACCTTCGGGCACTCTGCAAAACGGTCGAACGGGAGCGAGTTGGTCACCACGACCTCGCGAATGGGCGAGTTCATGATGATCTTGCACGCGTCCCCCGCGAACACCGCGTGCGTGGCGCACGCAATCACGGAGCGCGCGCCTTTTTCTTGCACGGCGCGCGCGGCTTTCACCAAAGTACCGCCGGTGGTGATCATGTCGTCCAGGATCACCACGTCGCGCCCTTTCACGTCGCCGATCACGTTCATGACCTCGACGTTGTCCTTTTCCGAGCGCCGCTTGTCGACGATAGCGAGATCGGTGTCCAAGCGCTTGGCGAACGCGCGCCCGATCTTGGTGCTGCCCACGTCGGGGGCGACGATCATCAAGTCCTCCAGCTCGAGGCTCTTTATGTGTTCGAGCATGACCGGTGCGGCGAACAAGTTGTCCGCCTGGATATCGAAAAAGCCCTGAATCTGCGCGCTGTGCAAGTCGAGGGTGAGGATGCGGTTGGTCCCCGCGACCTCGAGCAGCTTGGCGATCAGCTTGGCCGTGATGGGCACGCGCGGCTGATCTTTGCGATCTTGGCGCGCGTAGCCGTAGTACGGCGTCACGACGGTCATGCGCTCCGCCGACGCCAAGAAGCAGGCGTCGAGGAGGATCAACAGCTCCATCAAGTTTTCCGCGGGCGGCTGCGTCGACTGAATGATGAACACGTCGACACCGCGGATGTTCTCATTGACCTGGCACTGGATCTCGCCGTCGGCGAAGCGATCCAGGGTCACGTCGCACAGCGGCACGCCCAGTTGTTGGGCCACCTTTTCCGCCAGCGGGCGGTTGGCATTGCCGGAGATGAGCTTGAGACCGTCCATGACTCTCGTTGAAACTACGCTTGCTTAACCGGCGACGGAGGGTTTCCGCCGCCTGCCCGTGGTTGGGGCGGGAGGATTCGAACCTCCGAATGCTTGGTCCAAAGCCAAGTGACTTGCCGCTTGTCTACGCCCCAGGAAAACTAAATAAGAGGAAGGACTGCTCCTTCGGGGAGCCGAGCGCTGTCGTGCGCGCTCAGCGATCGGACATGTGCGGAGTCTCCGCTACCTTCGCTCGTTCTCGTTCCCTCCGATATTCGGCAAGGATGATGCGCTCCATAACTTCGCGGGCCTCGTTGTTGATCGGGTGCGCGATGTCCTGATACTCGCCGTCTTTCCGGCGGCGGCTCGGCATCGCAACAAAGGTCCCGTCCTTGCCTTCGATGATCTTGAGGCCGCGAATGACGAAGCAATCGTCGAGCGTGATACTGGCGAACGCCTTCAGCTTTGCGTCGTCTCGAAGAGACACTCTTACTTCGGTGATATTCATCGATGCCCCCTATCCCTTGAAAACCAAGACAGCAGACACCACAACGTATGCCGCGGACCGCACTCCTAACGAATGTCGACCGCTTGCTTCGCTGGTTTCGCGACGGAGGCGAACAACCCCCTCACCGAGAATCGCTCAGCTACCTCGGCGGCCCGGTCCTCGCGATCGAAGATGGCGAAGACGGCGGACCCGCTTCCGGTCATGGACGCAAAGCAAGGCCGCTCAGACACCAACTCTTCCCACAGCTTCGAGACCGACGGATACGCAGGAAATACCACTTCCTCCAACGCGTTTCGAAACGGTAACGAAGCCCCCGGAAACCTTGCTAAAACGGCACTTACCGCCCCCAGGTTAATTCGGGGCCGGTGGCCTGTCAACCGAAAATTAAGGTGCGAGTACACCCAAGCCGTGGGGATGCTTACTTCTGGCTTCACGACGACGAAAAATCCCCTCTTGAGGGGCTGCAGGGGGGTCAATTTT
>JAICFA010000042.1 GCA_025923935.1 Candidatus Krumholzibacteriia bacterium | reverse complement strand
GGCGACTCGAGCGCAGTCCAGTCGAAGTCGGCTCTGGCCACGTGGACTTGAAGCCTGTGCTCGTCAAGTGCGACCAGCGAGTCGACATCGTCCAGGTTGTCGAGCCCCCGTCGCAGGATGTCGACGACATCACGAGCGTTCACGGGTGTGCCATCCCAATAGCGCGCACCCGCGCGCAGCGTGAACGTGGCCACGCGGCCGCTGTCGCTCAAGATGGCGCGCGCCAACGCGTCGCGATCGCACATGGCCGACTCGATCGACAACGTCTCGTAAAGATGAGTGAAGACTATTTGCTCGGAGCGATTGGTCCAGTTAGGAGCATGCGTCGCATCGACGGCGCCGAAGAGCGCTACCGTAACCGTGTCGACGGGACTTCCGGCCGGAAATAAAACCGGACAGAGGTGATCTTCGACGTCGGGAGAGGAAGTGGGAGGCGGCGAGCCGCACCCTACGAATAGAGCGAGCGCTATCGCCGCAACCGCACCGACTATGGAAGGAACGCGCATGGAAATCGACGCAACCCGGGCACGAAAACCTGGCTGAAATAACGATACGCGAGCGTGGGGTGTCAATGCCGACGACGCATGCGCCATGGGTAGGTAGCCTCGCATTCTGCGCCCGCTATAATGAGGGGCAGGTCCGGTCGATTCCCCACGCTATCCTCCAACGCCTCACTGTTCCCTGCGGAGAGGCACGAATTCTGCACCTTTGCGCCCGTCCATGGAAAACGCTGCTTCACACTGGAAGAACGTCCGCAACGGCGTCATCGTCTCGGTGGTCATGCTCTACCTGATCGAGCCGGCGATGAAGCTTGCGGTCGATATCGTGCCGCAATTCGGCGGCCAGTTCTACCAATTGGTTTGGGACCGCGCCGCGATGCAGGCATCGATCGGCGGCGACTACATGGATTTCGCCATGTTCGGGATCCTGTTCTCGGCCATCGTGGGTGCCTTCATCGGGCGCTTCGGTGCCGGCGCCGCCTTTCCGCGCCTGTTCGGGCGCAAAGGCCGCAAGACGGTCGATTCGACATGGGTGCGATGGGAGAAGCGCTTCGTCATCCTGCTCATGATGTTGGTTGGTCCGATCGCAGGAACCACGCTATTGATCGACTTCGCCGCGCAGCAAATGAAGCTGTCGTTCGACCGTCGCATCGCCGTGCTCGCCCCGGCGATCACGGAGGAGTCGGAGGAGGTTCTGCGCGCACGCTTCGCCGACCTTTCCGACCGCGCCGATTACCAGAGCCTAAACGACGACATGAACCGGCTTGCCAGCGAGAACAGAATTCACCTGCCGGAGCCTTTGCTCTAACACTTTCCTCACGATTTTAGTCGCGCCGCGACACGCCCGTTTTCATACTCGCATTGCTACCGGGGGGCAACGACGGCGGGACCGATCGCTTGCTGGCACTTGCCATTCTGATCCTGCTCGCTATCGCGTGCGACGATGATCGCGTGCCCCCCACGGAACCGGCGGCACCCCGCTTTGTTTGCGCCCCGGACGCGGTCTCTCCCTTGCTCGCCTCCAAGCTCGACGACGATGACGGCGACGCCAATCCGCTCGACGAGCGATTTCCGTTTGTCAATGATGAGGACGACGACATCGCCGACCATTGCTGGATCGAGGACGAGTCCGGCACTTTCCACCTGTTCTTTCATACCGAGATGATGGTGACACCGAGCCACATCGATCACTACACGACGCGCGACTTCCAGAGTTTGAGCTATGTGGGAACCGCATTGGACGTCGTCCCCGGCACCTGGGACGCAGACGGAGTGTGGGCGCCGCACATCCTCCAATACGAGGACACCTACTACATGTTCTACACCGGCATTCAAGGACGCGGCGTGTCGCAGGTGCAGCGCGCCGGTGTGGCGACGTCGACCAACCTGCACGATTGGACGCGGCTTCCACTAAACCGCTGCCCCGACACAACCGGCGACGGGTGTGTCTACGAATGCAATGAGCCGTGGACGACATTCTCTGAAGGCGGTGAGTACGACCGCCAGTGCCGCGATCCGTTCGTGATTTGGGATGCCGCGACGAGCCGCTGGCTCATGTTCAACACATCGAAGAGCCTCAATACCGCAGGCGTGGTCACGGTCGCGTCGGCCCCCAATCTGACCGATTGGTCGGGCGCGGGCTACATCGACGCGACGCGGAGGCTAGCCTCAGGCACCACTGCCCAGCAAACCGGCGGACAGTGCGAGAATGCGTTTGTGGTCAAAGCAAAGGGTCGCTACTTCCTGTTCTTCACGGATTGGCAAGACGAAGAGGATGAGTACACCGTTGCCAACCCGCGCACGATGGCGCAATACGCGACGTCACCGTCGCTTGACGTCGATGCGGCGGGAAGCGCGAATTGGGTGTACCGCGGGTATCTGCCCGACCCGGGCGTGAATGCCATCGAAATCATCGATCTGCGCGCGGCCGAATTGCCGCTCATCATGTCGCAAAGCGTGGCCAGCGAAAACTCCGGGGTCTTCTTCCGGCGGCGCCGCACGCTGCGCCTAAAGTGCGTCACGTTTACCGAGGATGGACGAATTCAGACGGAAATGTTCGGTGTGCCGGCCGACTCCACCGTCCGCGCGATCGTCGCCCCGTGAAATGGAGCTACTCGACAAGAACGTGGTAAAGAGGTTTGGGGGGAGCGCGACGGACCGCGTGGTAGCAGCGGCGAGTAGCCGGCAATATCATCACGGCCCGTCGCGTCTTTCGCAGAAGAAAGTTCGCTATGTGGTCTCCAAATAAGTCGGCTCCATGGCGAGCGTGGCGCGAAACTCAGCTAATTCGCGCTCGGCTTGAATGAGATTCAACCCATACGCTTCCTGTAGCCGGCTGATCAGCCGATCGTAGTTGCCCTCGATTTGATCCAATTCTTCTCGGGTCAACTTGTCCCATCTGTCTTGGACGGCATCGCGCAGAACCTTCCAGCTCTTCCTCACGTCTTTCGAGTTCATCGCCGGACCTCCGTTCGCATGATTGACGTCGTCCGTTGGACACGTCGGCTGCTGCCCACAACCATGCGATAAGGATAGCGCGATTGGAAAATCGGACAACTTAAGTGGTTATTAGGGCGCTCTTAATCCCGATCTCACGAATTACCGGCTAGGCCTGTTCCGTTGACCGTTTGAGTTGGCGCGAATGCCGGTAGAGTTCTTCCAAGTTCATTCGCTTCAAGAAGGCGAAGCCGCGCGTCGCGCGGATCAATGCACTGGGATGGTCGTCGAAGAACTCGCGCCCGAGGCAGGTCTTGATGGTCTGGTACTGCTCCACCTGAATCTTTTGCGCGAGCTCGGAGAAGGGGCCGTCGTGCTCGGGACTCGGAAACGATGCCTCGCGCTGCGACGCAAACGCGTTCATGAACGCGCTGTGCTGGAGCGACAACATGTTGAGCGAGATGGGGACGAACAGGTCGGCGTCGCTGGGCTCGAAGCGGTACCACACATTGCGATACCCCAGAATGGCGATCTGCGCAGCGGTTTCCTGCTCGTAGAGCTTGAGCGACTCGGTGAGAGCCTGCAGCACCTTGTAGTGCGTGTCGGGACCGCTGGCCTCGGGGTCGAGCGCCAGCGTCACCACCGTCGGCTTCACCTCGCGCAGCAGATTGGTAATGGGCGGAATGTCGCGGTCGCGCGTGGGTTCGTCGGGGAAAATGTCGCCGGTGTAAAAACCGAGGCGCAGGTGGCGAACCGATTCGCCCTTCCACCCGAAGTAGCCCCACAAGCACTCCGCTTCCCATTCGCGACACATCCCCTTCAGGCGCTGGATGTGCTCCGCATCTTTCTTCCCGGGATACGCTGATTCGAAGTAGTCGACGAGCTCCTCGACGTGGTCGGCAACGTCGTCCTTTCCACTGTCGCCGAACAACTCCACGATGTTGCGGTAGAGCCGTCGCGACTCGCCTTCGTCCTGCATGGTGCGGCGCGCGGCCGCGACCCCGTCCAGGTAGTGCCACACGTCGCCATTGCGCAGGCTGGCATGGTTCGGGTCGAACGTCCCCGCCGCGTACAGGGTTGCGAATAACGGCGTGTCCATGAACGCGAGCAGCTTGTCGCACTGCTCGAGCATGAAGTGGTTGGTGACCGCGGTAAATCCGCTCGTCAGGGTCGCGAACGTATGCTGCGTGCTGTGGTCGCGAATGTGACGCACGATGAAGGGCAAACACCCCAGCATGAGGTCGTCGTGATGCGGCTCAGTATGGAGGAACGTCGCGTCATGGATCAGCGTCGTGCCCGCGACAATCTTGTCGCGCAAGCTCGCCGATATACGCGCGCACACCTGGGAAACGTCGCCGATGCCTTTGTCGAGAAGCGCGGACGTCATGGGGTTCTTGCGAAAATCGGATTTCGTCAGCGCATCGATGGGCTTGCGGAGCATGACGGAAAGCTCGATCACCGCTTGCTCCACATTCGCGGCGGTGACGGTGTCACTGGTAGCAACGGCGGCAATGCGGCGCGCGTCGAGCTTTTTCGCGGCGCCCTGCGTGAGGTAGAAGCGGGCGTTCGCGAGCTCGTGCAGCGCCGTCGCCGGATAGCGCACGTGACGCTCGTTCTGAATGGCGTCGCGGACGATGTTCGCCTTGGCCTCGCCGGCGGCGATGACGATGGCGGTGCAATCGCGTTGGTAGGTGATGGTGGAAAGCCCGATGGTGATTACCAGCCGCCGCCGTGCCACTTCGATCCCGCCCAGCTCCGTCGCGGCGGCGGCTTGCGTCTCGTAGTTGACTTCGGTCAGCCGGGTCGTCGAAAACGGATCGGATCCGCGCACGTTGAATCCGATATGTCCGTCCGGTCCGATGCCGCCCAAGAAGAACCCGATACCGCCCATCGCGCGAATACGCTCTTCGTATTCCGTGCACCACTCGTCGACGTGCTGGATGACGTCGCGCTGCAGCTGTTCCTGCTTCGAGGCCGCCATGCGGTAGCGCAAGCTGAGATCGACCTCATCCTCCGGCCACACGTCGGCGAGCGTTTTTCCCGGCGGAAGCATGCGCGTCGCGTCGATCAACATCGCGCGGCGCGGATCGAGCTTGAAACCTTCGAGATAATAGCGGCTAACGTAGTGGTAGAAGCTGTTGTGCTGTTGCGGATCGATGGGATAGAACTCGTCGATTTGCACGAAGCGCAGGCCGCGCAGCGAGCACGGCACCGCCGGGTCGATGCCGCCGGCCGCGAGCTCGCTCTGGATGGGCTTGCGCTTCCACCCGGCGATGAGGCGCGTCACCTCTTTAATAAAGAACTCGGGAGTTTTTCCGGTCGGCAGCGAAATGACGCCTTCCGGGTTCGCCTGCACCCATTCGATGAAGCGCAACGCGGCGAGCGTTCCCAAAGCGGGGAACGAATCGACGATGACGACGTCGACCTTTTCCGTCGGCGGATACCGCAGCGGCCGGCCGGCCAGAGCTATTTCTTCGACACGCGAGCGCATCGAATCGCGTCAGTACCCGATGGCGAGCATCTGGAGGGTTCGGGCTCCGCTTCCCATAAAGGGGCTCCTTTTCGTACAGGAGTAGGTGAACCACCCGACATATCACGGGATCGCACCTAGGTCACCTAGGTGGCGGCGAATTCTACTACGGCTGCTATTTACTTACCCCGTGGAATTCCGCTGGGTTGCCCGCGCGAAGCGTCTGGCTTAAGCCCCGGGTTTGGGATAGACTGCGCAGGGAGAGCATTACTCACCCCCTATGTCCAACACCACCACTGGAGTACTCGAGGTCGTCGAGCGGCGCGGCGGTTTCCTGCGAAACCCGGAGCGCTCGCTTCAGCTCGATCGCACCGATGTCTTCGTACCGCCGCCGCTCATTAGCCGATTCGGCCTGGTGACGGGTGCGGTCGTGACGGGTCCGACGCAGACCGACAAGCAAGGCACCAAGCTCGCCGACGTCGAGGCGATTTGCGGCCTGGCGCCGGCGGAGTTCAAGTCGCGCACGCCCTTCGCCAGCTTGGAGGCCGTCAATCCCGACCGCCGTTTTCGATTGGGAGACGGCGGCAACCCGTCGATGCGCATCATCGATATGTTCGCGCCCATCGGACGGGGGACGCGCGGCCTCATCGTGGCACCACCCAAGACCGGCAAGACCCGTTTGCTGGAAGAGCTGACCGTCGCCATGCACGCCGACGCGCCCGATGCGCGCATCGTCGTGTTGTTGATCGATGAGCGGCCCGAGGAAGTCACTCACTTCCGCCGCCAGGTGCCGGCCGAAGTTCTGGCGAGCAGCAGCGACCAGGCGGTGGATGCTCACGTTCGTCTGGCCAATCTGTGCATGGCCCAAGTTCGCTGCGAGCTCGAGTGCGGCCATCAAGTAATCGTGATGGTCGACAGCCTCACGAGAATGGGCCGCGCGTTCAACCAGCACGGCGCCGGCTCGGGGCGCACGATGAGCGGCGGGCTCGATTCACGCGCGCTCGAGATCCCCCGCAAGTTCTTCGGCATGGCGCGCAACGTCGAGAACGGCGGATCGGTGACGGTGGTGGCGAGCGCGCTCATCGAAACCGGCTCGCGCATGGACGATTTGATCTTCGAGGAGTTCAAGGGGACGGGCAACAGCGAGATCGTGCTGGACCGCGCGCTCGCCGACAGCCGTGTGTTCCCCGCCATCAACTTGCGTGCGACGGGAACGCGTCGCGACGAACTGCTCTATCCTGCCACCGAGCTCAATGCCATCAACAAGCTGCGTCGTCGCGCCATCGAGCTGCCCCCGGCGCAAGCCATCGAAGAGCTGCTCAAGCTCATCGAGAAGCATCCCACCAACGAAGACCTGCTGAAGAGCATTCCCTAGCGCCGCGACTGCGACCAAAGATACAGCGCAATCGACGTCGCCGCCGCGGCGTTGAGCGATTCCACCTTTCCCGTCATGGGGATGGCGAGCGCGCGCGCATGAAATCGCTCCGGCAAACCCGGCCCTTCGATTCCCGGCAACAACACGAAGCGCTCGGGAAACGCGAAGTCCGCGATACTGCGTCCACCCGCCGACAGCGCCACCACCGGCACCGCGTCCGGCACCGCGTGCAGCGGCGGTCCATCGAACAATTTCGCGGCGAATACCGCCCCACCCGACGCGCGCACCGCTTTGGGATGAAACGGATGCGCCGCTTCGTCCAGCAGCACCACGTGCGCGACACCGAACGCCACCGCCGAGCGAATCACCGCACCGACATTCTCGGGGTCCTGGAACGGAACCAAGAGCGTGCACCCGCGCGCGACATCGTCGGGATTCCACGTGGGAATGGCGGGGACTTTGACCAGCAAGAGCGGTGTCCCTGTGCCGGCGGTGTCGACCTTGCGAAATAAAGGCGGCGCGAGCTCGTACCAGACCGCGTGCGAGGGCAGGTTCGACGGGGCCGGATGCGACGGCGCCGACACCCACGCTTCCACGAGCTCGGGAGAATCGCGCAGCACATCGGCGACGATCTTGGGACCGGATACCAGCGCGCGCTCCAGCTTGCGAATGCCGCGCACGTCGAGCGTTTTCGCGAGCTGTTTGAATACGCGATTGTCCGGACTTTCGATGCGATGAGGTGACGGCGTGCTCATGAAATGCTGAAGCCCCGGGGGCGAGTCTATCGCAACTCGTCCACCGGGGCTTCGGCGAAATTATCGCCAACCGCGACTAGCGATAAAGCGCCTTGATCCCGCCCCACGTCGTGGAAGACGTCGCAACCGTGCCTTCCAGGATGAAATCCAGACTGTACGCCTGGGTGATGGGGCTCGTTTGCTGGATCAAGAAGGTGTAGTCACCCGGGCCGAGCATCGGCGCCGGCAGCGAGTTGCCGGTGACCGATGTCGTCACGAAAACCGGCATCAGATTGGTGCCCAGCATGCTGCCGTCGATGTGAATCCCGGCGAGGAACAACAGCGCGGTTGCACCGCTCGGGACGAAGCTGGTGGTACCCGTGTTGAACGAGGCAAACGCGAGGTTGTTGGGCGTAAAGTTCAGCAGATTCAATCCGGTCAACGCGAAACCCGGCGGAACGTTGAACGTGACGTAGTCGCGATCAATGATGCCGCCGATGTTACTCGTGGTGCCGGTAACCTTGTTCCCCCCAACCGAAAGTATCAACGGAGTGGGCGCATTGGGATCGGTGGAGATGTCTCCATCAACGCTTTCGTCATGGTTTGCAGCACTCACCGGTACTGCGAGAGCGAGCAATAGAAGAATTAGAGCGCAAAGCTTCATAGTACCGCTCCTTGCTGTGAGGTGTCGTGCGACACCGAACCATCGATGTACTGCGGGAACTGCTATGCGAGTCACGCCGCGGCCCAGTCGCTTCCTGCCCTGCGCGCCGTGTGTAGCGGGCACCATTATAGCGTAACCGCTATCGGAATCCAATCCCGTGACTGCAAAACGTTATTTTGGAACGGCCCATCGCGACCAGGCGCTGTCGTCCATGGCCCGCCTCTTGCTCGCAGGTCGTTTTCATGAGCACCCGGGTTCGAGTTGGCGTGTTTATGACCGCCTTCGTAATGGCGTCATGTGCGCAGAAGCAGGGACCGACGCCCGCGGATGTGTCGGCGCGCTATCACGCGATGCTCGACACGCTCGACGTCGAGCAGCCCGGTGCATCTCTGCTCGCGCTGGAAGGCTTTCGCGACGCCAACCAGAATTACACCGTGGCCGACACCGTGGAGCAGGACATACTCGACTGGCGCGGAACCATCCAGGGCCGCTACCACCAAGCGCGCGAGCTGGCGCGGGCAGGCGAATTCGACCGCGCGGAGCGGATGCTCAACGACCTGGCACTCCTCCCGCAGACCGAAGACGGTACCAGCGCCGTGCAGCACCTCGAGTTCGAGTTCTATTTCGAAAAGGCCAAGTCGCTGATGATTCGTCAGCGCTTTGAGGAGAGCGAAGCCGTGGCGCGCGAGCTGCTCACACGCGACTTGAGTCGCTTTCAGCGCGACCAAGTCGAGCAGATCCTCGACCATACCGCCAACATCGGCGTTGCCGAAGGCATGGTGGGCAAGTCACGCACCGAGGGCGCGTGCCGCCAGCTCATCGTGCTGATGGCGAACCTGTACGTGAACGAGGGACAGTATCCCGCGAGCATGTCGCTCGGAGATCTCGAGCGGCTGGATCCGTATTACTGGAGATCGATCGCCAACGAGCTATCGGCCATCGAGGATTACCACGCCACACAGGACACGTACTCGCTGGTGGCCATCGGCAAGAACGGCGAGCGATTTCGAATCGTCAACGGGACGCTGGAGAACTAGTTTTCTTCGATGGCAGGCTGCGTGCCGCACCATCGCCAGCCGTTATTTGATTCGATCGAGTAGATGATCACGGGTGTGAGCGGCGTGTCGTTCATGCCATTTTGAGGACCGGTCGTAACGCCCGCAATCGCATCGACGACGTCCATCCCCGATACCACTCGCCCAAACACCGCATAACCCCAGCCTTGCGGTGTTTCCGACGTGAAGTCGAGAAACGGATTGTCCTTCAGATTGATGAAGAACTGTGATGTGGCGCTGTGTGGGTCCGACGTTCGCGCCATCGCAATGGTCCCGCGGAGATTGCTAAGACCGTTGTCCGCCTCGTTTGGGATTGGGTCGCGGGTGTCGACCGGCTCGAGATCAACGGTATAACCGCCACCTTGAATTATGAAGTCGGCGATGACGCGATGGATGAGCAACTCGTCGTAAAAGCATTCTTGAAGGTAGGCGAGAAAGTTATCAACCGTTACCGGCGCCTGCTCGGGGTATAGCTCGATATCGAAGGAACCCATGCTCGTGCTCACGTGGACGGTGAACTCGTCTTCACGGGGCGCGGATGTGCCAACCGGGGCCGTGTCGTCGTCGCAGCCGCCAACAAGAAGCGGAAGGACCAAAAGGCAAATAGCGAGCGATCGACTCATAGTCGATTGCCAGTATACCGCTAAATGAACCGCAAGGCCATCTTCGCGCGTTTGAGGTAGAGCTCGACTTCGTCGATGCGGTCGCGCAGCGTGTTGGCCTCGTCGAGACCTTTGACGCCTTTCATCAGATACTCCATCGCTTCTTGCGCGCCGCGCAGTGCCTTCAAGGCTTCGTCGCGTTGATCGTCGGACAGTCCCATGGTCGTGCCTCCTGTTTCCGACATGATACACAAAAAAAAGCTCCCGATGACAGCATCGGGAGCTTTTGTGTCGTGAACGAACAGCGGTGCTAAATCACTACGGACGAATCTCGCGCCGTTCGTCGATTTCGATTCGCTCCACATGCTCTGTCTTGCGCCGCCCACCGGCCACGAGCATGACGATTCCTGTCGCAAGGATCACGCCGCCGATGGCGGGGTGAATGTTGACGCTGCCTGCCGTGTCCTTCACGGTGACCTCGGCGACTCCGAGGTCGGCGGTATCTTCCTTCTGAAAGTACGTGAAGCCGCCGTAGATCAATCCCACCAAACCGAGAATGATGAGGATGATTCCTAAAACTCGCATTATGCACCTCCTGCATTACACGCTCGAAACTTGTTGGTGCGAGCGCGTTTATTCAGTGAGGGCGCTTACACCGCGATCTTCTTGTAGCGCATGCGATGCGGCTGCGCGGCGTCTTGGCCCAGCCGCGCTTTTCGGTCGGCTTCGTAGTCTTGATAGTTTCCTTCGAACCATTTCACTTGCGCGTCGCCCTCGAAGGCGAGCATGTGCGATGCGACGCGATCGAGGAACCAGCGGTCGTGGCTAATGACCACGGCACAGCCGGCAAACTCCAACAGCGCGTCTTCCAGCGCGCGCAGCGTGTTGACATCGAGGTCGTTGGTGGGCTCGTCGAGCAAGAGGACATTGCCGCCGCTCTTCAATAGCTTGGCTAGGTGCAGCCGGTTGCGCTCACCGCCCGACAGATCGCCGACTCTCTTGTTCTGCTCGGTCCCCTTGAACATGAAGCTGGCGACGTACGCGCGCGAGTTCATCTTGCGCTTGCCGACTTCGATCCATTCTTCGCCGTCGGAGATCTCCTGCCACACGGTTTTCTTGGGGTCGAGCGCGTCGCGGAACTGATCCACGTAGGCCAGTTGCACCGTCTCGCCCACCTTGAGAGTTCCCGCGTCCACTTTTTCCTGTCCCGTGATCATCCTGAACAACGTGGTCTTGCCGGCACCGTTGGCGCCGATGATGCCGACGATGCCGCCGCGCGGCAGCGAGAAGTCAAGGCCGTCGATGAGCAGATTTTCGCCGAAGCCTTTGCGCAGCCCCTTCGCCTCCACCACGATGTCGCCCAGGCGCGGCCCGGTCGGAATCATGATCTCCAAGTTGTCGCGGCGCTCGTTGGCCTTTTCGGTCAACAGCTCTTCGAACTGCTTGATGCGCGCCTTGCTTCGTTGGTGGCGCGCCTTGGGCGTCATGCGCATCCATTCCATCTCGCGCTGGAGCGTGCGCCGGCGCGCGGACTCTTGCTTCTCCTCCGTCGCCAGCTGGCGCTCTTTCTGATCGAGCCATGAAGAATAGTTGCCTTGCCAGGGAATGCCTTTGCCGCGATCCAGCTCGAGAATCCAGCCCGCCACGTTATCGAGGAAGTAGCGGTCGTGCGTGATCGCCACCACCGTGCCCGGAAATTCTTTCAAGTATCGCTCGAGCCACGCCACCGACTCAGCGTCGAGGTGGTTGGTGGGCTCGTCGAGGAGCAGCATGTCGGGCTTTTGCAGCAGCAAGCGGCACAGTGCGACGCGGCGGCGCTCGCCGCCGGAAATCTTCGCGACATCCATGTCGCCGGGCGGACAGCGCAGCGCGTCCATGGCAATCTCGAGCTGGCGGTCCAAATCCCACGCGTTGGCCGCGTCGATCTTGTCCTGCAGCTTGCCTTGCTCCTCGATGAGTGCCGTCATCTCGTCGTCGCTCATGGGTTCGGCGAACTTCATGCTGACTTCCTCGAACCGCTTGAGCAGATTGTGTGTCTCGGCGACTGCTTCTTCGACATTGCCGAGCACCGTCTTCTTCGGATCGAGCTGCGGCTCTTGCGGCAGATACCCGATCTTCAAGTTCGGAAGGGTTTGCGCCTCGCCCTGAATCTCCGTGTCGACGCCGGCCATGATGCGCAAGAGGGTGCTCTTTCCCGCGCCGTTGTGGCCGAGCACGCCGATCTTGGCGCCGGGGAAAAAGGCGAGGGTGATGTCGTCCAGGATGACCTTATCGGGCGGAACGACTTTCTTGAGCTTATAAAGCGTGCAGACGAACTGATGCGACACGGGTGCTCCTTGGAATCAACAGACTGTTGGTGGGCGAAAGAACGAGCGGAGATACTACAGCAAAACGGTGGTGGGGTTGAAGATCGTCAGCGGTGATACGTACCGATCAGCTGCGCCTCTTCCAAGATATGGCCCCGCATGGCCTTTTCCAGCTGCGACTTGCTCGCTCCCGGCCCGAGATCGAGGGCCGCATCGAGGGCGTACAGCTTGAAAAAGTAGCGGTGAGGTTTACCCGCGGGCGGGCACGGGCCGCCGTAGCCGATCTTGCGGAAGTCGTTTCGACCCTGCCGGGCACCGTGCTCGACGGTCTCTCGCGTGTGAACTCCCTGCGAAAGCGATGTCGTGGCCGCTGGCAAATCATAAATCAGCCAGTGCACCCACGTTCCTGCGGGTGCATCGGGGTCGTCGCAGATCAGTGCGAACGCTTTGGTGCCCCCAGGCACGCCGGACCACTCGAGCGGCGGCGACACATCGTCACTGTCGCAGGTGTAGACGACCGGGATGGGTTCGCCGTCTTGGAACGCAGGACTGCTCAGGTGAAGTGCCATCGCGAATAAGGTCGCACGTTCCAGCACCGTGGCGTGCAAGCATGCTCACACATCGACCACGCATTGCGCGACCCATTGGTCGTCGACGCGCGCGACGCGAAGCTCGGTGTAGGTTGGGGCCTTAACTTCGATGGCAGGCTCATGCCGCGCGCGGTCGACCGTTTCGCCGAGCGCGCGAGCGCGAAGGCGAAACCCGTCTATTTTGACGTCGTAAGCTCCGAACAGCACGCTCCGAGTCGACATCTCGTAGATGAGTGTATCGACCCAATCGTAAAGCAGCTCGTCCGCGGTTGAAGCTTCACACCTAATCTCCACAGTCTCCTTCGAAGCCACGGAGCTCGGATCCGTGAGAACCGCCGTCAGCGCCAGCGCGACCTGCTCGAACGCCGACGCCATCGTCGGACCCACACCGCGAATGCCGATGTCGGCGCCGTGCGGAAAATGCTCCCAGCGCGGCTCGCTCATCCTTTGATGCAGATCATGGGCTCGAGGCGGGCGACCTTACGCGCCAGCCCGGCGTCGTGGGCGGCATCCACCACGACCGACACGTCCTTATATGCACCCGGCGCCTCTTCCGCCACGCCGCGAATGCCCACCGCACGAATCGAGATCCCCTGACGCGCCAGCGTCTGAATGACGTCGCGCCCCTTCCACAGCTTGGCGGCGGCATTGCGGCTCATTTTGCGCCCCGCGCCGTGGCAGGCCGAGCCAAACGAACGATCCATGCCTTCGTGAGTTCCTGCAAGCACCCACGACTCGGTCCCCATCGACCCGCCGATCAAGACGGGCTGGCCGGCGTCGGCGAACTCGCGCGGAAGCTCGCGATGGCCCGGTCCGAACGCACGCGTCGCCCCCTTGCGGTGCACGAAGAGCGTGCGCTTCTTCCCGCCGACCACGTGCTCTTCCTCTTTGCAGGTGTTGTGCGAGACGTCGTAGACGAGCTTCAAGTCGGCATCCGGCAGGACGTCGGCGAAAATACCGCGCGCGAGGTGCATGATGATCTGGCGGTTGGCCAAGGCACAGTTGATGGCGGCGCGCATCGCGCCCATATAGCGCTTGCCCAAATCCGAGCGCAGCGGCGCGCATGCGAGCTCGCGGTCGGGCAGCTTGATGCCGTGCTGCGGCGCCGATCGCTCCATCTCGCGCAGGTAATCCGTGCCGATTTGATGGCCCATGCCGCGCGACCCGCAGTGGATCGAAATGACGACGTCATCCACCTCCAGACCGAACGCGCGGGCCGCCGGCTCGTCGAAGACGTGGGAGACGCGCTGGACTTCGAGGTAGTGATTGCCCGATCCCAACGTGCCCATGAGCTTGCGCTGGCGCTCTTGCGCACGCTCGGAGACCGCGTCCGGAACCGCACCGTCGACGCGACCGCCTTCTTCGATGCGTCCGAGGTCTTCGGGTCTCCCCCATCGGCGTCCCACCGCCCAGCTCGCACCGCCGCGCAGCATCGCATCCATCTCGGCGTCGTCGAGTCGAATCTTGCCTTCCACACCCACGCCGACCGGGACGCGCTCGAACAATAAATCGGCCAGGCGCTCCTGCACGGCGCGCACTCGCTCGCTCTTCACACCCGTCGCCACGCAGCGCACGCCGCACGAGATGTCGAATCCCACCCCACCCGCCGACACCACACCGCCAGGCTCGAACGCCGCCACCCCACCGATGGGGAATCCGTAGCCCCAGTGGCCGTCGGGCATCACAAACGACGCCCCGACGATTCCCGGCAGCATGGCGACGTTGCTCGCCTGTTCCAGGACCTTGTCGTCCATCTCGCGCACCAGCGATTCCGTCGCAAAGATGACGACCGGGACCTGCATCGCGCCGGTGGGCTTGCGACGCCATTGAAATTCGTGCACGCGCTCGAGCAACGCGGTGTTCATGTTTCCAGACTATCCGATTTCGAAGAAGATTTGCTTGTCAGAAACAGCACATCCGGGTGAGGATGCAGCGTTACGCGACCATCCAATCATCAACCTCCAAACCCGATGGGAGGACACATGCACCAGTCGGTTACGACGGCATTTCTCAATCACAAAGGCGGCGTCGGCAAGACGACGAGTGCCATCAACATAGGCGCCGGTCTGGTGGAACTCGGCAAACGGGTATTGTTGAT
>JAICFA010000041.1 GCA_025923935.1 Candidatus Krumholzibacteriia bacterium | reverse complement strand
CACCTGCGATATCATGCATCGAATTACGTCCTCAAAGGAGCGACGCGACGAGCGCAACCCGCTTTGGGAAGTAAACCTCCTCGACCTCGTGATCCGACACAGTACCGCCGCACACAAGCGCGAAACCATCGCGTGGGCGAAGCGCCGCCAGGCCTCGATCGAGAAGCTCGCGATCTTCCAGGTGTGGCGCAACTACCTCAAGCGACGGCGCGAGAAGGGTGGCCTTGTGACGTCAGCGATGCTATTGGGGCTCGCAAAGCGGCCGTGGAGGGTTGGGGATCTGCTTGCGGGCCGCCTATTCTGTGAAAAGGTCCGCCTGTCAGACCGCTGGCGAGACTACTATCGCAGGCGCATAAGGACCACGGCCCTGGCGGTCAATCGCACGCACGACTTGTTCTATGCGTTCTAGGGCCTGTGATATCGATTTGACCGCCCGGGTGTCCAAGCGCAATCTCAAGGCCACAACTAAAGTTTTTCGCGCAGCAGGGCGAAGAAGTCGTAGTCGTCGGACACGAGGAGCTTGGTGACGCGGGGGTCGCGCGAGACGGCGACGCGATGAGAGACGTCGAGCTCCACGCCCTCTTGCCCGTCGACCGTCACCATGAGTCCCGAGGGCGCGGCCAACACGTGGACCTCCACCGTCTCGGTGGCGTCGACCACCAGCGGGCGGATGCTCATGGTGTGCGGATTGAGCGGGGTGAGGATGATGGCGTCCAGCGTGGGTTCGACCACCGGTCCGCCGGCGGAAAGCGAGTAGGCGGTCGATCCGGTCGGTGTCGCGACGATCAAGCCGTCCGCCGACAGCTCGCGCAGGAGCTTGCCGCCCACTTCGACGCGCAGTCGCACCATGCGCGAATACCCGGTGCTGTGCACCACGAAGTCGTTGAGCGCGCTGAACGTGCTCAATGCGCGCGACGCCGCGCGCACCTCGCCATGAATGCGCATGCGGCGCTGGATCTCAAAGGTGCCGTCGCGCAAGAGGGCCACGACGCGCTCGGGGGTCGCTTCGGTAAGGAAGCCCAAGCGCCCACCTTTCACGCCGACGATGGGGATTTCGCGGTCGACGTACCGGCGCGCCACCTTGAGGATGGTGCCGTCACCGCCCACCGCGATCAGCGCATCGCACGCGTCGGGAACTCCTTGCGACGCTGGTTTGAGGTTACGCGCGAGGGGTGCCAGCTCGTCGTCCAGCGAGACGGTGAAGCCCGCCTGGTCCAGCCGCTCGACCAGCTCGGAGACAAGCTCGGTAGAATTTTCTTTCTCGAGATTCGCGGCGATGGCAACACAGCGAACCGCGGGAAACGCCGGCTTGGGAGACGTCACGACGCGATCGAGCGCACGTTGCCGCGGCGGGCACCGATGGCGTGCAGCGCCGCCTTGACGAGGCCGGGGGGGTCGAGCTCGAGCTCCGCCATCAAACCGTCGCGGTCGCCGTGGTCGATGAAACGATCCGGCAGTCCGAGGTTCTTGAGACTCGACGCGTCGTAGCCGCGCACCACCCAGTATTCGTTTACCGCCGAGCCGAACCCACCCTGCACCGTGTTGTCTTCCACCGTGAACACGAACGCGTCGGACGCGGCGACGCGATCGAGCATGGCGGCGTCGAGCGGCTTGACGAAACGCGCGTTGACGACACCGGCGTCGACACCTTGCGCGCGCAACTGCTCCGCGGCCGCCACCGCGGGCCGGACCATCGCGCCGATGGCGACGAACACGACGTCGCGTCCGGACGACAACGTCTCCGACACACCGATGGAGACGGGTACCAGCGTGGCGTCGAGCGGAACCCCCAGCCCTTCGCCGCGCGGGAAGCGCATGGCGATCGGTCCCCGATCGTAGTCCACCAACGTTTTCACCATGTGGCGCATCTCATTCTCGTCCTTGGGCGACATGATGACCATGTTGGGTACTAGGCGCAGATAGCTCAAGTCGAAGGCTCCGTGGTGGGTCGGACCGTCTTCGCCCACGATGCCGCCGCGATCGAGCACGAAGCGCACCGGCAGATTCTGAATCGCCACGTCGTGAATGATTTGATCGTAGGCGCGCTGCAAGAAGGTGGAATAGATAGTGACCACGGGGATAACACCGCGCGTCGCGAGACCTGCCGCAAACGTCACCCCATGCTGCTCGGCGATGCCGACGTCGAACATGCGCTCCGGAAACACGCGTCCGAACTCGGTGAGGCCGGTGTTGTCGGGCATGGCGGCGGTGATGGTGACGATACGCTCGTCGCTCTTCGCCAATTCCAGAATGGTCTTGCCGTAGACGCCGGTGTACGACGGATTGCCTTTCTTGGCGGGAATGTCGCCCGGCACCTTGTCGTAGCGCGTCACTCCGTGGGCGCAGTCCGGAGCGTTTTCGGTGAACGGATAGCCCTTTCCCTTCTGGGTGATGGCGTGCACCAGAATGGGGCCGTTCAAATCCTTGATGTGCTGAAACGTCTGCACCAAGAACTCGACATTGTGGCCGTCGACCGGTCCGAAGTAGCGGAAGCCCAGCTCTTCGAATATGACGCCGGGGACCACCAGGGTCTTGATGCTCTCCTTGATCTTGCGCGCCACCCGGCGCGCCTTGACGCCGCCGCGCGGTAGATGTCCCAGGAGCTCCCACACGTCGGCTTGCAGATGGTTGTACATCTTACCCGACGTGATCTGCGTCAGGTAGCGGTGCAGCGCGCCGACGTTGTGCGAGATCGACATGCGGTTGTCGTTGAGCACCACGATCAAATCTTTCTTGAGCACGCCGGCGTTGTTCAGCGCCTCGAATGCCATGCCGCCGGTCAACGCTCCGTCGCCCACGACCGCGACTACTTTGAAATCGTCTTTCTTCAAGTCGCGCGCGATGGCCATGCCGAGTGCCGCGCTGATCGCGGTGGACGCGTGCGCGACGCCGAAGGTGTCGTACTCGCTCTCATCGCGCTTGGGAAATCCGCTGATGCCGTGGCGCTGTCGCAGGGTGGCGAAGCGGTCGCGGCGCCCGGTAATGATCTTGTGACCGTACGCTTGATGGCCGACGTCCCACACCAGCTGGTCGCGCGGCGTGTCGAACACGAAGTGCAGCGCCAGCGTGAGCTCGACGGCACCCAGGCTCGCGCCGAGGTGGCCGCCGTTCTTGCCCACTTGCACCAGGATTTCGTCGCGCAGCGCATTCGCGACTTCGGGCAAGTCGGCGACGGCCAGGCGCTTGAGATCGGAGGGATATTGGATGCGGTCGAGGATACTCATGCGAACCCTTCCGGATTAGCGAATCACCCACGCCAGCGCCACACCGACCGCTGTGCCCGCGAGCACGTCGAAAACGGTGTAGGACAGCGAGCGGCGAGCGGCCCCCTGAAAATCGGGCCGCATTTTACGAACGATCAGGTCGACGACGTCGGCTTGGCGCGACGCCGCGTGCTTCACGTTCCAAATGTCGACGGTGACCAGTGCCGTTAGGCTCGCCGCCAGCGCGAACTCCAGCGATTGAACACCGTCGACCTGGGCAATCGCCGTGGTCAGGCCGGCAAAGGCGGCACTGTGCATATTGGGCGCGCCGTCGGTCTCCACCAGCCGGCGAAAGTTTATCCGCTTTTCCAAAACGAGAAAAGTGAACAGTTTGAAGGCCTGGGCCACCAGCCCAGCGACGATACCGACGATCAGGGGGCGCGCGATGGGTGAATCGAGCACGAAACTCCTACCGGCGCCGCTCGGCGACGAAGTCGAACAGCCCCGCCAGAGGCGTTCCGGCCGCCTCCGGTAGCTCCCGCAGCGCCTGGGCCACGCGCTCGCGCGCTGCCTCGAGCGCAGCCGCCGTTCCGACCGCGGCCGCATAGGTGCGCTTGCCCGCTTGCCGGTCCTTGCCGGGAGTCTTGCCCAAGGTGGCGGCGTCGCCTGTCATGTCGAGTACGTCGTCGACGATTTGAAAGGCACTACCGGCCATTAGCCCGGCGCGGCGCGCCCGTTCGCGTATCCCGGCGTCGCCCGGTTGCGCGACCACAGCACCCGTCTCCATGGCGGCGGCGATCAAGCGCGCGGTCTTGCGTTCGTGGATCCGTTCCACCACCTCCACCCGGGTCGTGTCCGGCTTTCCAGTCAACTCGAGGTCGAGCGCCTGACCGCTTATCAATCCGCCGGTTCCGGCGGCTGCAGCCAGCACTCGAATGGTCTCGAGGGCCACTGTCGCCGGCACATCGACCGATCCCAAGAGCTCGAAACCGAGGGTCAGCAAGGCGTCGCCGGTCAACACCGCGGTGGCTTCGTCGAACTGGCGGTGGAGGCTCTTGCGTCCGCGGCGCAAGTCGTCGTCGTCCATGCACGGGAGGTCGTCGTGCACCAAGGAGTAGGTGTGCACGCACTCGATGGCGCATGCCGCCTCCAGTGCCGCTGCGCGCGTCGCCGCGTTTTCGCGGCCGGCGCAGAGGTCGTGCGTCCACAGGCACAAAAGCGGGCGAATCCGTTTGCCGCCGGCGGCCAAGGCATAGACCAGGGCCTCGCCGATGCGGGGGTGGTCGGACACACGCGCCGTTGCGATCGCCTGCAAGCGCGCGTCCACGGCGTCACGGTCGCGCGCCATCGCGCGCTCGAAACCGGCCGGCAGCGTCATGCGTCGCGGCGAGTCGCGTCGTCTTCGAGCACCATGCGGTCCCCCGCTTCGACTAGCTGGCGCACACGCAGATCCGCGCGTGCCAGCATCTGCCGGCAGCGGTTGCCGAGTGCGATTCCTTCCTCGAATTTCTGCAGCGACTCTTCCAGCGAATAACGGCCGCCTTCCAAGTCCGCGACGATCTTTTCCAGGCGCGTCACCGCTTCTTCGAACGACATGACGTTTTCCGCGTCGCCGGGAGTTTTCTGACTCACGATGCCACCTCCTTGATGACGGGACTTGCGGTGCTTTCGACCGCGGCGGACACCACGCCGTCGTGGAATGTGACGCGCATGCGCCCCGCCAGCGCGGCTTCGTCGGCGTGGCACAGCACGTGCGTCCCGGTTTCGTCGTGACAGACCGTGTAACCGCGGCGCAACACCTCACGCGGATCCATGGCCGCCAAGCGTGCGCACAGCGTTTCGACAGCGTTGCGCCGCTCCGCGAGGTTGGCAGCGACACCGCGCTGAATCTTCTCCAGGGAAAAGTCCGCGGTCTGCATGCCGCGTTCGACCCGTCCGCGCACCTTGCCCAACGCGTAGCTCCTCACCAGTTCCGAGACGCGACGAGTATCGAGACCGATACGCTCTCTAATTCGCGCACCTACGCGCTCTGTGCATGTCGTCACGAAACGCTCGACGTGCGCGCATTCCGGGACGACGATCTCCGCCGCCATGGTCGGTGTCGCCGCGCGCCGGTCGGCGACGAAATCCGCGATGGTGACGTCGGCTTCGTGGCCGACAGCGGAAACTACCGGCGCGCAGCAGCGATGAATCGCGCGCGCCACCGCCTCGTCGTTGAAGGCCCACAGATCTTCGATGCTGCCGCCGCCGCGGCCGAGGATCACGACGTCGACGTCGTGGTCGGAGAGTGCATCCAGCGCGCGCACGATCTCGAAAGGAGCGCGCTCGCCTTGCACCTGCACGGGCACGAACAGCACCTCGACGCAGGCAAAGCGACGGGTGAGGGTGGCGAAGATGTCGTGCACCGCGGCACCGCTGGCCGAGGTAATGACGGCCACGCGGCGCGGGTAGCGCGGCAGGGGGCGCTTGCGACCTTCGTCGAACAGGCCTTCCTTCTCCAGCTTGGCCACCAGCAGCTTGAACGCGCGCTCGAGGTCTCCGCGCCCGGCGGGCTCGATGGTTCGCGCCACCAATTGGTAGGAGCCTTGGACTTCGTAGACGGTGAGACGGCCACGCGCCACCACGCGTTGCCCGTCGCCGAGGTCGAAATCCAGTAGGCGCGCGTCGCTGCGAAAGCATACCGCATTGAGCGCGGCGTTGGCGTCTTTGAGCTTGAAGTAAACGTGACCCGAGCCGTGCACGCGCACGTTCGAGGTCTCGCCTTCCACCGCGACGTCGGTGAAGTTGTCTTCCAGAATGTCGCGCACCATCGCGTTGATCTCGGCGACGGTAAAGACGGTGGATTCGCCGTGCATGCGCGTTAGCTCCCCGTCCGCATTTTGTACGCGGCCAGCGTGTTCGCCATCAGCATGGCCACCGTCATGGGACCGACTCCGCCCGGCACCGGGGTGATCAGCGAGGCACGCTGCGCCACCGGCTCGAAGTCGACGTCGCCCACCAGTGCGTAGCCCTTGGGCGCGGACGCGTCGTCGACGCGATTGATGCCGACGTCGACCACCACCGCGCCTTCTTTGACCATGTCGCCCTTGACGAAGCGTGCGACCCCCATCGCCGCGATGAGGATGTCGGCGCGGCGGGTGTGTGCGGCGATGTCGCGGCTTCGGCTGTGGCACACGGTCACGGTAGCGTCGCCGCCGCGCCCCTTTTGCGACAGCAGTAGCGCCATCGGTTTGCCCACGATGACGCTGCGCCCCAGCACCACCACGTCGGCACCCGCCGTCTCGACACCGTTGCGCAGCAACAGCTCGCGAATCCCCAGCGGCGTGCACGGCACGAAGCGCGGCGAACCGGCGGCGAGCCGTCCTAGACTCTCGGGATGGAATCCATCGACGTCTTTCTCGGGACTGATGGGGGCGATGGCGCGGTCGCTATCGATCTGTTTGGGGAGCGGAAGCTGCAGCAGGATGCCGTCGACGTCGGGATCGTTGTTGAAATCGGTAAGGACTCCCAGCACGCGCGCTTCCGACGCATCGTCCGACAAGTGCACGTTGCGCGACTCGATACCGCACTCTTCGCTCGCTTTGGCCTTGGCGGCGACGTACACCTTGGAGGCGGGGTCTTCGCCCACACGCACCAGCGCGAGGGTGGGACGCCGCCCGCTCAAGCGCGCGGTCTCGCCGGCGACTTCCTGCTTGATCGCCGCCGCGCACGCCTTGCCGTCCAACAGTCGCACGTCAGTCTCCTACGCTCATTTGGTGGTGCTCGAAACGACGCGTGCGTCCGGTCGCGTCGTCGAGCTCCGCGATCACATAGTCGCACCGAATATCGCCCTTGGCTACCTCGAAGCGCGTCGGGCGCATGTGCAAGAAGCGCTCGATGACGTGCTCTTTGCGCACGCCCAAGATGGAATCGTTGGACCCCGTCATACCCACGTCGGTGACGTAACCGGTGCCGCCGGCCATGATGCGCGCGTCTTTGGTGGGAACGTGCGTGTGAGTTCCCAGCACCAGCGACACGCGGCCGTCGAGATAATACGCCATCGCGATCTTTTCGCTGGTGGCTTCGCCGTGAAAATCGACCACGACCATCTTGGCACTGGGCGCAAGGTCGGCCAGGAGACGGTCGGCGGCGCGAAACGGACAATCCAGCGGCGGCATGAAGACGCGCCCCTGTAGGTTGAGCACGGCGATGCGACCGTCGCTGCCCGGCACGAGTGCCACACCGCGTCCCGGAGCATCCGGGTAATTGGCGGGGCGGACGATGTTGGGTTTGGCCTCGAGGAGCGGAATTCCCTCGCGCTTGTCCCACACGTGATTACCGGTGGTAAAGAAGGCGATCCCGGCCGCTTCCATCTCGGCGATGCCTTCCGGGTTGATGCCGAAGCCGCCGGCGGAATTCTCCGCATTGGCGATGAACAGCTCCGCCCCGTGGCGCTCGCGGATGCGCGGCACGCACCACGCGACAGCGTGGCGCCCGCTCTTGCCCACCACGTCTCCGAGGAACGCGAGAATCATTGTGCGATCGTGAGGCCGCGCCGGCGGCCGGGTTCAGGCAGGACGAAGGGGGAAAAGAAAATTCCCCACGCTATGCCGTGTGCAAGGGAACTCATGAACCAGTCGGTCCACGTGGATACCCGCACGAATCGTTTTGATCTGCCGCACGCAGCGGCTTACAGCCCGATCCGAATAAGGCGTCCCTAAATAAGGTGTTGGCTCAAAAATTACCTTACTTCATCACGCGCATGGTAGGGAATTTTCGTAATTGTCGTTGCGTCGAGCTCTTGCTCGCTGCGATAAACCTCTTCCCCATCAAACGGACATATTTTCGTCGAGCATCGTGAGCAGGCTCTCTGCCTTCTTCGCGATGGTCGCCATCTCTTCGCTGGACGCGCGCCGCAACTGGAACAATTCGTCGGCGATGTTAAGCGCCGCCAGCACCATCACCCGGTCGGACACCGGTACCGACGAGCCTTGCGAAACCTCGCGCAGCTTGGTGTCGACGTAGCGTGCGATCTCGCGCACGTACTGCTCGTCGGCCGTGCCGCGGATGCGAAATTCGCGGCCCATGATCTCGACCGTAGTCGACTTGGTGTCTTCCATCTCTTCCTTACTTCGCGTGCGCGACCTATAACTGCAATTCGCCGAGCTTCTCGAGCACGCGGTCGATACGTTTCTTGACCTCGTCCTTTTGGAACGAGCCCAGGATCTTCTCCTGGCTCGTCTTGAGGTGAACGACCTTCTCGTTCAGCTCGCGATTGGCGGTCTTGAGCTTGTCCAGCTCGCGCTCCAGCGCGTCGCGTTGCTCTTGCAGCGCGCGATACTGATCCTTCAAGTGGGCGAAGCGCTCGGCCGTTTGCGTGATGCGACTTTCCAGCATCGACAGCCGCTCGATCGCGGGCGTGGTCTCCATGGAGACGTCTCCTTGTTTCCAACTACGACCGCAGCGTCACGCCGAGCTCCGACTCCAATTTGGAAACGAGCTTGGCCACGAGCGCATCGACGGCGGCGTCGGTCAGGGTCGACTCGGTAGAGCGCAGCGAGAGTCGTACGCCGTATGCAGTAATTCCTTCGCCCAGTGTGCCGCCGCGATACACGTCGAACACGTGGAGGGATTCTAGCAACCGTCCGCCGACCTTGACCACATGTTTTTCGATTTGTGCCCAGGTAATGCCGGACGGCGCCACCAAGGAAAGGTCGCGCCGCGACGGCGGGTATTCGGAAAACGGTTTGAAGGTCGGTGTTGCGGTCGCGTGCTCGAACAGCGCGGTCGCGTTCACGATCGCGTACCACACCGGCTGCGACAAATCCAGCTCGCGCATCGCCGCGGGCGGTGCGATGCCGCCCTCGACGACGGTGTGGCGCCGGTCGGAATAGCGAAACGTGCCGTGCGACGGCTCGAACTCGAACGTGAGCTCGCCGAAGAGGTCGGGTGCGTGCGTGCCGAGCAGCACTTCGACCTCCGCCTTCAGCTCGAAGTAGTCGACCGGCTCGGGCGGCGAGCGCCAGAACAACGCCCCGCCCGGGCGCGTGCGCGCGATGAGCACGTGGGTGGGCTCTTCGGGAAGCGCCGGGCTTTCCGCAGATGGGATGAACACGCGGCCCACCGCGAACAGCGCGAGCTCGCGGCGCCCGCGTGCGAGGTTGTACGCGACCGCGTCGAGCGCCCCCGGGAGCAAGTGGGTGCGCATCTGCGCTTGGTTCGAGGAGAGCGGATTGGACACCACCACCGCGCCGCTGCGCGGATCGCTGTCGGCCCACGCGAACCAGCGCTGCTCGCGCCCGTCGCTAAAGGACGAGGTCAGGATCTCGGTGTGCCCGCGCGCCACCAAATGCTCGGCGATACCGTCCAGGAAGCGATCGAAGCGGTCGGGCTTCGACGGCACCGTGGTACGGAAGCGCCATCCCTTGCCGATGTTCTCGTAGCCGTAGACACGCGCGACTTCTTCCACCAAGTCGGTTTCTTCGACGATGTCCCAGCGAAACGACGGCACGCTGACCGTCACCGTTTCCGCGTCCCCCGCGATGCGCTGGAACTCGAGCCTCCCCAAAATCTCGGCGATGGCGTCGGCGGAAAGGCTTTCTCCTAGCAGCCGCCGCACCGTCGTGCGGCGCAGTGTCAGCGATCGCGGCGGCCGCGGCGCGGGGTACATGTCGATGAACTTGCCGGCCGTGCCGCCGGCGACCTCCATGATCAAGGCCGCTGCGCGGTCCGAGGCCAGGCGGCACGCCTCGCGGTCGCTTCCCCGCTCGAAGCGATATGACGCGTCGGTGCTGACATTGAGTGCCTTGCGCGTGCGCCGCACCGTCTTGGGGTCGAACGCCGCCGCTTCCAACAGAACGTCGGTGGTCGCTTCGGTGATGCGCGTCGCCATGCCGCCGATGACGCCGGCAACGCCGACGGTATCATCGCCCGCCGTGATGACGAGGTGACGGTCGTCGAGGTCGTAATTGGCCCCGTCCAAGGCCTCCAGGCGCTCGCCGCGGCGAGCGCGGCGCACACCCATGTGCGCGGACGGCAGCGCGTTCAGGTCGTAGCCGTGGAGCGGCTGTCCCAGCTCCATCATCACAAAATTCGTGACGTCGACAATGTTGTTGACGCTGCCGATGCCGACGCGCTCGAGGGCGGTCTTGAGCCACGCGGGCGACGGCCTCACGGCCACACCGCGGATCACGCGCGCGGTGAAGCGGTAGCAGTCCGCCGGGTCGTCGATGGCGACCGCGGTGTCGGTGTCGTCGTCGCCCTCGCGGAGCGCGGGGGGATCCGGCAGGCGCAGCCGTGTCGAATACATCGCCGCAATCTCGCGCGCCACACCGACGTGGGAAAGCTGATCGGGACGGTTGGGGGTTACTTCCAGCTCGAGCACGGCGTCGCTCTCTCCCAAGACGTCGGCGAGCGGAACGCCCAGCGGTGTCTCGGGTGGCAGCACCATGATGCCGTTGCTCTCCGTTCCCAGCCCGAGCTCGACCTCGGAGCAAATCATGCCGTTGGAGACCACGCCGCGAATCTTGCTCTTGCGAATCTTCAGCCCGTTGGGAAGCTTCGCCCCCACCAACGCCACCGCGACGCGTTGCGACGCCGCCACGTTCGACGCTCCGCACACGATCTCGAGTGCGTCGCCCTGGCCCACGTCGACGGTACACACCCGCAAGCGGTCCGCTTCCGGATGCGGCTTGGCCTCGAGCACGTGGCCGGTGACGACGAGCCGTTCGGCCAGCCCCGCGCTCGTCATGCGCTCCACCTTAATGCCGTGCATGGTCAAGTCGTGCGCCAGTGCGGCCGCGTCGACACGAATGTCGACGTAACGCCGAAGCCATGACAGCAAGACGTGCATGGTCGAATCAGCGCTCGGTCAGCTGTTCGAGGAAACGCAAGTCGTTGGTGAGAAACATGCGGATATCGGGCACGCCGTAGCGAATCATGGCGATGCGGTCCACTCCCACGCCGAATGCGAAGCCGCTGTAGCGATCCGGGTCGATGCCGACCGCGCGCAGTACGTTGGGGTGCACCATGCCGGCGCCGAGGATCTCGATCCACCCCGACTGGCCGCAGATGGCGCAGCCGTGCCCGTGACAGCTGAAGCACGACATGTCGACGTCCACACTGGGCTCGGTGAACGGAAAGAAATGCGGTTTGAAGCGCACTTGTATGTCGGAGCCGAAGAGCTCGCGCAGAAACAACAAGAGATCGCCGCGCAGGTCGGCCATGGTGACGTCGGTGTCGATGTAGAGACCTTCGACCTGGTGAAACTCCGCTTGGTGCGACGCATCGATGGCCTCGTTGCGGTACACGCGTCCCGGCGCGTACACCTTGAGCGGCGGCTTGTTCTCCTGCATGAAGCGCACTTGAATGGGTGAGGTGTGGGTGCGCAGCAGAATGTCGTTGGACACGTAGAAGGTATCCTGCAGGTCGCGCGACGGGTGCTCGTCGGGAAAATTGAGCGCTTGGAAGTTGTAGTATTCGAGCTCCACCTCTGGGCCGCGCGCGAGCCGATAGCCCATGCCTTCCAAGATGGAGCCGATGCGGCGGAAGGTTTGCGAGATGACGTGGCGGCGTCCGACGCTACCGTTGGTTGCCGGCAGTGAGCCGTCGATCGGTCGCTGGTAGGCGACCTCGTCACCGACTCCCAGCTCGGCTGCGCGCTCGGCCAGGAGCGTTTCGCACAGCGTTTTCAAACGGTTGGATTCGGCGCCTAGACGCGGGCGCTCTTCCGGCTGGACTTGGCCGATGGCGCGCAAAAATCCCGTGAGCACGCCTTTACGGCCGAGATACTTGACACGGACTGCTTCCAGCTCGTCCGGGGTCGTGGCTGCCGCGACGTCGACGCGAAGCGCGGTCTCGATGGGCCTGGGGTCCATCGGTGGCGCTGATTACGGACGCGGATTCGCCGACGCCTTGACGACGTCGGCTAGCTTCTTGAATCCGGCGGCGTCATTGACCGCCATCTCCGCCAACATCTTGCGGTCGATGTCGACCGAGGCCTTCCTCAATCCGCTCATGAAACGGCTGTACGACAGTCCGTTCATGCGCGCGGCCGCGTTGATACGCGCGATCCACAGCGAGCGAAAATGACGCTTCTTGGTTTTACGATCGCGATAGGCGTAGACGAGCGCTCGGTCGAGAGTCTCGCGGGCGGTGCGATACAGCTTGCCGCGTCCGCCGACGAAACCGTGCGTTTGCTTCAGTACGCGCTTGCGTCGTGCGCGCCCTGCAACCGTGTTCTTTGTGCGTGGCATGACAAATCCTCCTTCGATACGGCGCGGCGCTCTTCCCCCCGGCGGCGCCGGCCCTCGTTACAACGTCCGATTGAGCGTGAGCGAGCTAGACCAGTATCAAACGACGAATGCGCTTCATGTCGGACGGATGAACCAGCGCCGCTTTCCGGAGCGCGCGCTTCCGTTTGGTCGTCTTCTTGGTCAGGATGTGATTCTTGAACGCGTGATAACGGCGGATTTTTCCGGTTCCGGTCTTACGAAACCGTTTCCTCGCCGACCGGCTTGATTTCAACTTTGGCATCTTGCTCTTCCTTTGGCTTGGGAGCCTTCTTCACGGGCGTCTTGGTCGGAAGCGGTGAAAAATACATCACCATCAAGCGACCCTCGAACTCCGGCGATCGCTCAACCACGCTGACGTGGGCGAGATCCTTGGTCAGCCGGTCGAGCATTCGGTAGCCGAGCTCCTTGTGGTCGAGCTCGCGGCCGCGAAACATCAGCGTCACCTTCACCTTGTAATGCTTTTCGAGAAACTCCTCGGCGTGACGCTTCTTGAACTGATAGTCGTGCTCTTCGGTCTTGGGCCGGAACTTCACTTCCTTGACCTGGAGCGTGTGCTGCTTCTTCTTCGACTGCTTGGTCTTCTTGCTCTGCTCGTACTTGTACTTGCCGAAGTCCATGATCCGGCACACGGGAGGCCGTGAGGTCGGAGAGACTTCCACCAAGTCGAGTCCTTGTTCGCGCGCCATCTGGAGCGCCTGCTGCGTGGCCATGACACCGAGCTGATTACCGTCCGCCCCGATGACCCGAATCTCGGGCACCCGAATCGCCTCATTCGCGCGGATGCGGGGCTGCCTCTTGCGGTCGAAGCTGATACCCATTCCTCCTGGGAACGTGTGAATATAAAAAAAGCGGACGCCAGGCATCCGCTCGCCCTCGCGCCGCGCGCGAAGGAACCGAAACAACCTGGCCGGTCACTCACGGACGGCCGGTGAGGGGATCGCATCCCCTGCTTGCGTCGTTATATCTCGGCCACCATTCGAGTTGCCGAGAGGTCGGTATATTACCCGGCGATCTTTGCCTCGTCAACTACTTCCCGTATGAAGTCGTCCAGGGGCTTGGTGCCCACCATTCCCTTGCCGTGGGCGCGCACCGCCACTACACCCTCTTTGGCCTCGCGCTCGCCCACGACGGCCATGTAGGGCACCTTGTGCACCTCCGCCTCGCGCACGCGATAGCCGATTTTTTCTTCGCGCGCATCCATTTCGACCCGAATGCCTCCGGCGACGAGTGCCTCGCGCACACGCTCCGCGAACGGCACCGCGTCCGCGTTGACCGGCAAGACCACCACCTGCACCGGGGCGAGCCAGGTCGGAAACGCACCCGCATAGTGCTCGGTCAGAATACCCATGAAGCGCTCGATCGATCCGAACAAGGCGCGGTGCACCATGAAGACCTGCTTGCGCTCGCCGCCGCTCGCGACGTAGTTGACGTCAAAGCGGCGCGGTAGATTGAAATCGAACTGAATGGTCGAGAGCTGCCAGGGACGTCCGATGGCATCGATCACCTTGACGTCGATTTTCGGGCCGTAGAAGACCGCCTCGCCTTCCATGCGCTTGAACGGGAGTCCACGCCGCTCGACCGCCGCCTCCAGCGCCGCCTCCGCCATCTGCCACTCTTCGTCGTTGCCCGCATACTTGGTGGGATTCGCCGGGTCGCGCACGGAGAGCTCTACATTGAAATTGTCGAAACCGAAACGCTGCAGCACCGTGAGCGCGAAATCCAGGGTCGCGTCGATCTCGTCGGGCATCTGTTCCGGTGTGCAGAAGAGATGACCGTCATCTTGCGTGAAGCCACGCACGCGCAAGAGTCCGTGCAACGCGCCGGATAGCTCGTGGCGATACACCGTCCCCATCTCCGCGATGCGCACGGGAAGCTCGCGGTAGCTGTACAGCTTACGCTTGTAGACCAGAATGTGACCGGGACAGTTCATCGGTTTGACGACGTACTCCTGTCCGTCGACATCCATCATGAACATGTTGTCGCGGTAGTACGTGAGGTGCCCGGAGGTATTCCACAAGTCGGCCTTCGCGATGTGGGGCGTGTACACGAGCTGATACCCGCGCTTGCGGTACTCGCTTTTCAAGTACTGCTCCATTTGCTCACGCACGATGGCACCCTTGGGGTGCCAGAACACCAGGCCGCCGCCCGCCTCGTCCTTCACGTCGAACAGATCGAGTGCTTTGCCCAAGCGACGATGGTCGCGCTTCTCGGCCTCTTCGAGGCGCTTCAAGTACGCTTCCAGCTCGCCCTTCTTGAAGAACGCGGTGGCGTAGATGCGTTGCAGCATGGTGCGGTTGGAGTCGCCGCGCCAGTACGCCCCCGCCGCCGACAAGAGCTTGATGTGCTTGATGCGGCGCGTCGAATCGATGTGCGGACCCGCGCACAGATCGAGGAAGCGCCCCACGGTGTAGATCGAGACCGTGTCGCCGGGAATGTCGTCGATCAGCTCGAGCTTGTAGCGCTGTCCCAGCTTGCCGAAGTGTTCGCGCGCGCGTGCTTTGTCCCACACTTCGCGCGTGATGGGCAAATCGCCCTTCAAGAGCTCGT
>JAICFA010000040.1 GCA_025923935.1 Candidatus Krumholzibacteriia bacterium | reverse complement strand
GGGGGGTGTTTCCCCCCCCTTGCTGAATTTGCCCCCGGGGGGGGGGCGTGTGCCAGTTCGGGGGTTGGGGCTTTGGTGTGCGGGCGCCCGGGTGGCGCACAGGGGTGCGTGGGGGGGCGTCGGCGCGGCGCTCTTCGCGGTCGAAGTGATGCGGCACGACTACGTGCGCCAGCGCATCATGACGTTCCTCGGCCTGGGCGGCGACGCGTCGCAAGGATTGAATTGGCAGGTGCAGCAGTCGCTCATCGCACTCGGCTCGGGCGGGGTCATGGGCGTGGGTTTCGGCGACAGTGAGCAGAAGCTCAACTGGCTGCCCGACGCCTACACCGATTTCATCTTCGCCATCGTCGGGGAAGAGGGTGGGCTGTTGTTCACGCTCTTGGTGAGCGGCGCTTTTCTCGCACTCGCGCTGCGCGCTTTCAAGATTTCGTATCAGTGCAGCGACCGCTTCGGACAGCTCTTGGGGGTGGGTATTTCCACCTCGGTGTTCGTCTACGCCATGCTCAACATGTTCGTCGCCACCGGTTTGTTTCCCGTCACCGGCCTGCCGTTACCGTTTTTGAGCTACGGCGGTTCTGCGCTGGTCGTGAACGCGTTCGCGGTGGGCGTGCTGTTGAATCTGTCGCGCTACCGTCCCAAGGAAACGCGCGCCGCGCGTCCCAAGTGGAACGTCACAGCACCGCTGGGACTGCGCGGGGAGCGAGAGGTGGCGTCGCGGTGAGCGAGGCGCTGCGCATCGTCGTCGCGGGTGGCGGCACCGGCGGCCACGTGTACCCCGGCATCGCCGTGGTCGAGCGCCTCGAGGCACTCCTCGACACACATGCGCTGTTCGTCGGTACGCGCGGCGGTGTTGAAGAAAAAATTCTCGCGCGCGCGGGTCGAACGTATCAGTCACTGCCCGGCTACGGGCTGCGCCGCGCCTCCGCGGCGCGCAAGCTGGCAGCACCCGTCGTGCTCTTGGCGGGGGTGGCGCGTGCGCGCAGCATCTTGTCGGCCTTCCGGCCCGACGTCGTGCTGGGCACCGGCGGGTACGCCAGTGCAGCGGTGGTGGTGGCGTCGCTGGTGCAGCGTACCCCGCGCGTGCTGCAGGAACAGAACAGCGTGCCGGGGCTGGTCAACCGCAAGCTCGCGCGCTACGCCAACCTCATGCTGCTGGGATACGACGAATCGCGCGCGTGGCTTCCCGCGGGCGTTCCCGCGCTGGTGGTGGGCAATCCGCTGCGCCGCATGCCCAGCCCCAGCCGCGCGCAAGCAGCCGCATTCTTTCGCCTAGATCCGGCGATGCCCACCGTGCTCGTGGTAGGCGGTAGCCGCGGCGCGCACTCGTTGAATCTCGCCGGCGCCGACACGGCGGCACAGCTCGCCGCTAGCCGCGGCGTGCAATTCATCGTGTTGTGCGGTGCGGCCGATCGCGCCGAGGTGGAGCGTCGCACGCAAGCGGTGTCGAACCGGGTGCGCGTGCTGGACTATTTGGACGAGATGCACTTTGCCTACGCGGCCAGCGACGTCGCCATCGCGCGCTCGGGTGCGTCCAGTGTTTTTGAGCTGGCGCTGTTCGGTGTGCCGGCGATCTTCGTCCCGTACCCGTACGCCGCCGACGATCACCAAGAGCGCAACGCGGCCCCGCTGGTGAAAGCGGGCGCGGCCGTGCTGGTGCGCGACGCCGAGTTGTCGGCCGCGCGCTTGGTCGCCGAGCTCGACGGGGCCTTCTCCTCGACGGAGCGGCGGCGCGCCATGTCCGAGGCGATGCGCGCGTGGTCGAAGCCGGACGCCGCCGAGCGCGCCGCGGAAGCGATCGTGGCGCTGGTTAAAAAAAAAGAGCGGGGCATGAAAGGACAGAAGCTCGCAGCGTAACGCGGGCGGACGATTGACATGGTCTTTCTCGGTCGCACCAAGCGGGTCCACTTCGTCGGCGTCGGCGGCATTGGCATGAGCGGAATCGCCGAGGTGCTGCTGAATCTCGGTTTCGACGTGAGTGGCTCCGACATGAAGTCGAGCGACATCACCGCGCGGCTGCAATCGATGGGTGCGGCCGTGTTCACCGGCCACGCCGCGGCGAACGTGAGCGGCGCCGACGTGGTGGTGTACTCGAGTGCGGTAACCCCGGAGAATCCCGAGTTGGTGGAGGCGCGTCGGCAAGCCATCCCCACGATCCCGCGCGGCGAGATGCTGGCCGAAATCATGCGCCTGAAATACGCCATTTCGGTTGGCGGTGCGCACGGCAAGACGTCGACCACGTCGCTGGTGGCGGCCGTGCTGGCGCAGGGTGGGCTCGATCCCACCGTGATCGTCGGCGGAAAAGTGCGCGCGCTTTCGAGCAACGCGCGCCTGGGCGGCAGCCGCTACGTGGTGGCGGAGGCGGACGAGAGCGACGGGCAATTCGTCAACTTGCCGTCGTCGGTCGCCATTATCACCAACATCGACCTCGAGCACCTCGACTACTACCCGAACCTGACCGCCATCGAGGATGCGTTCCAGATGTACGCCAACCGCGTGCCCTTCTACGGCGCGGTCATCTTGTGCGCGGACGACGCGCGCACCATGGCGCTCAGCGCACGCATCATCCGCCGCAAGGTGACGTACTCGCTCGGTGGCAGCGCCGACGTGCAGGGACACGTGGTCGAGCGCGGTGCCGGGTGGACGCGTTTTGCGGTGTCGTCGTCGCGCGGCGATTTGGGCGAGGTAACGCTGCACATTCCCGGCGATCACTACGCGCGCAACGCGCTCGCTGCGGTGGCGACGGGGTTGTGGCTCGACATTCCCTTCGACTTGATCAAGGCGGGCCTGGAAAGTTGGCAGGGTGTCGGGCGCCGCTTTGAAGTCAAAGGCGAAGCCAACGGTGTGCTCGTCATCGACGACTACGGCCACCATCCCACCGAAGTGGCGGCCACCATTCAGGCCGCACTCTCCGGTTACCAGAAGCGCCGCGTCTTTGTGCTGTTCCAACCGCACCGCTACACGCGCACACAAGCGCTGGCGGCTGAGTTCGGTCGCTGCTTCGACGGCGCCCATCGCGTGTTCATCACCGACATCTACGCCGCGGGCGAAACGCCCATTCCCGGCGTGACCGCGGCGAGCATCGTGGAGCGCGTCAAAAGCGACGGACGAGCGCAAGCCGAGCACGTGCGTACCGTGGACGACGGTGTGCGCCGCATCGTGGAAGCGGTTCGGCCGGGCGACATGGTGATCACCATGGGTGCCGGCGACGTGACCAAAGCGGGCGAGGCGCTCTTGTCTGCGCTTTCTGCGCCGGTCGAAAGGAAAGGATGACGCGTGGCGAGCTCCATCGACTGGTCCGCCGCGGCGGAGCGGCTGTCCGCGTTTCTGCACGAGCGCGTGCGCACGGACGAGCCGATGGCGAAGCACACGACGATCGGCGTGGGCGGCCCGGCGCGGGTGATGGTCCTGCCCAAAACACCGGCGGAAGTCGCGCGCGTGGTGCGCGTCGCGAAGGTGCTGAACATCGCCTACCTGCCGGTGGGCAAGGGATCGAACTTGATCGTGCGCGATGGAGGGTTCGACGGCATCGTGATCCAGCTGGCCGAGCACATGACCAAGACGCGTGTCAACGCGCGTACGGTGTGGGCGCAAGGCGGGACATCGTTCGCGGCGTTGTCGCGCAAGCTGACCAAGGATGGACGCACCGGGCTCGAGTTCGGCATCGGGATTCCGGGCTCGGTGGGCGGTGCGGTGCGCATGAACGCGGGTGCGTTCGGCGGCGAAGTGAAGGATGCACTGACGCGCGTGCGCTGGGTGGACGAAGCGGGACGGCTATCGGAGCACACCGCCTCCGACATCGTGTTCACGTACCGCCACACCAGCATTCCGGCCGGCGCGGTAGTGGTGGAAGCCACCTTTCGCGCCACACCGGGGCCGATTCGCAAGGACGTGTACGAGCGCTCGATCGGACGCAAGCAGACGCAGCCGATTTGGGAGCGAAGCTTCGGCAGCACCTTCGTCAACCCGCCCGGGCGTTACGCGGCGGAGATGATCGAAGGGTGCGGGCTCAAAGGATTCAAGCACGGCGGAGCGATGTTCTCCGACCTGCACGCGAATTTCATTATCAACGTTGACGGCCGCGCCCGCGCGGCCGACGTCGAGGCGCTGATCGCCACGGCACAGAGCGAAGTGAAAAAGAAGTACGGCGTGGATCTCAAAACGGAGGTGATCGTCATTGGGAATCGGTAACACGAATGCCGAGCGGAAGAAGATGCTGCGCGCGCGCCTGTGGCGCGTGGTCGCAGTACTCATCGTGGGAGTACTGATCGTGGCCTCGATGTACGGCTACAACTACCTGACCACCTCGAGCCGCTTCCAAGTCGAGCACGTCGACGTGGTGGGCTTGACGCGCATCGACCGCGCCGAGATCGACCGCTTGGTGGCCGACCTCAAGGGTCACAACATCCTCTTGGCACCCATCGAGGTGTACGAAGCGCGCTTGGAAGCGCACCCGCGCATCGCCGGGGTGACCGCGCGCCGCGTGTTGCCGGACCGGGTCGTGGTCGACGTCCACGAGCGCGAGCCCGTGGCCTTGGTGTTTACCGACCGCTACTACGAGATCGACGCCGCCGGCGTGGTCATGCCGGGGGACGAATACACCGCCATGCTCGACCTACCCACCATCACCGGGATGTCCGCGCGCGACGTCCGGCCGGGGCGCGTGTGCAGCGACCCCATGATGCGCGGTGCCATCGAGGCGTTGGAGGTGTGCCGCACCATCGGCCGCGGGTTTGCCGAAAACATCGCCGAGGTGCGCGCGGGCGACGGCGGCCTCGCGATTCGCTCGCTCAGCGACGACTGCGTGCTCCTGGTTGGCAACGCCGACTTCGAGAAGCGGTTGCGAAAGTTTTTTCTACTGAAGGATGAGCTCAAGCGGCGCGAGTCGGAATCGAGCTTGATCGATCTGCGCTTCGACAACCAGATCGTGGTTCGAAGCAATATCTAGCGGAACCCCCAAGGGTGCAGTTCACGGGGAAGGCATAGGAGGCCGAAAGGACATGATCATGAAGAGCGCGAGGAGACTGTGCGGAGCCGTCGACCTGGGTACCACCAAGGTGGCGGCACTGGTGGCCGAAGACACCGGGAGCACGCTGCGCGTCGTGGGTGCGGGATTGGCGCCGTCGGAAGGCATGCGCCAGGGGGTGGTGGTGGACATCGAGCGCGCCAGCGTGTGCGTCGCCAAGGCCGTCGCGGAGGCGGAGAAGATGGCGGGTGCGGCGCCGCGCACGTACAACGTCGGCGCGGCCGGCGAGCACGTGCGCAGCATGAACAGCCGCGGCGTGGTGGCGGTGGGTTCGATCGAAAAAGAGATCGCACCCGACGATGTCGCGCGCGCATTCGAGGCAGCGCGAAAGTTTTCCTTGCCACAAGATCGCGAAATCATCCATACCCTTCCGCAGGAGTTCATCGTCGACAGCCAACGTGGCGTACGACAGCCCGCGGGAATGTTCGGTGCGCGTTTGGAAGCGCGCGTGCACGTCGTGACGGCGTCGCGCCCCGCGCTCGACAATCTGGCCAAGACGCTGCAACTCGCCGGCCTCGAGCTGGGCGATATCGTGCTCGAGCCGTTGGCGTCGGCGACGGCGGTGTTGTCGGCCGACGAACGCGAGCACGGTGCCATCGTGCTCGACGTAGGCGGCGGTACCACCGACGTGCTGGTGGTGTGCGACGGCGGTGTTTTGGCGAGCGGGGTAATCGGCCTGGGAGGCCACAACGTGACGAGCGACGTCGCCTACGGATTGCGCACGTCGCCGCGCGAGGCGGAGCGGCTCAAGGTGGAGCACGGCTGTGCGGTGTCGACGTTGGTCGCGTGCGACGAAGCGGTGGTGGTGAGCATGGTGGCGGGCCGCGGCCCGCGCCGCGTGGCCAAGACGGTGCTGTCCGGGATTATCGAGCCGCGCGTCACCGAGCTGTTCGGACTGATCGAGCAGCAGGTCGCGTCGAGCGGGCTCAAGCGCTCGCTGCGCGCGGGCGTGGTGCTCACCGGCGGTTCGTCGATGCTCGCGGGAATGCGCGAGCTCGCGGAGCAAGTGTTCGATTTGCCGGCGCGCGTGGCGTCGCCGGCGGGTTTGGAAGGTCTTTCGGAAGTGGTGGCCCATCCGCGGTTCTCGACCGCAGTCGGGCTGTTGCGGGCGCTCACGCCGGCGGTGGTACCGGGCGAGCGCGTTTCGGAGCGCGGCGGTCGCCTCGCATCCGGGTTGTTTACGTTCAAGCGTGCCATCGCCAGTTTTATCTGACGAGAAGGAGTCGCCATGCGCTTCGAATTGGATGAAGAAAAGAAACTCACGGTTCTGCGCGTCGTCGGCGTCGGTGGCGCGGGTGGAAATGCCGTCAACCGGATGGTCGCGGGAGGTTTTCGCGGCGTGGAGTTTGCGGCCCTCAACACCGACCTGCAGGTGCTGCGCGAATCCTCCGCGCTGCACAAGATTCAAATCGGCGAGGAGCTCACGCGCGGCTTGGGCTCCGGCGGCGATCCTCGCGTAGGACGCGAAGCGGCCGAGGAAAGCGTCGAGGCGATACGCAATTGCGTGCGCGGAGCAGACATGGTGTTCATCACCGCGGGCATGGGGGGAGGGACCGGCACCGGTGCCGCACCGGTGGTGGCGGCACTCGCGCGCGAAGCCGGTGCGCTCACCGTCGGCGTGGTGACACGGCCCTTCTTCTTCGAAGGCTCGCCGCGTTTGCGCCAGGCGGAGGCGGGCATCGAGGCGCTCAAAGAAGCGGTCGATACCCTCATCATCATTCCCAACGACAAGCTGTTGGAGACATCGGGCGAAGACACCTCGATGCTGGATGCGTTCGCGCGCGCCGACGAAGTCTTGTGCAACGCGACCCACGGCATCTCGTCGCTCATCACCGAGACCGGTGTGGTCAACTTGGACTTCGCCGACGTCCGTAGTGTGATGCGCAACGGCGGCGCGGCCTTGATGGGGACGGGTGTCGCCGCGGGACCGGATGCGGCCGAAGAGTCCGCCCGGCAAGCGATCCACAGCCCGCTCTTGGACGACGTGTCCATCCAAGGCGCGACCTCGATCCTGGTCAACATCACCGGACCGCGCTCGCTCGGCATCAAGCAGATCAGCCGTGCGGCCACCGTCGTCAATGCGGAGGCGGGACCGGGTGCGCACGTGTTCCTCGGCACCGTCATCGACGACTCGATGCCCGAGGGCGAGATCCGCGTCACGGTGATCGCGACCGGATTCCACCGTCCCGCGCCCGCCGCGCGCGTGGTGGACACGCGCTCGCAAGCACGCCCCGAGCCGCGCCCGGCCGAGCCGGTGCGCGACTGGCGCTCCGCGGCATCGCGTGTCATGCGCGAGGACGCACCCGCGCGCGAGCCCGACCGCTTCGTGCGCGAAGCGGCACCGGTTCTGGCTCCGGTCGCACCTCCGGTGATGGCTCCGGCTGCGGCCACGGTGGCGCCGACTCCGGTCGTCGTTCCCGCGCCCGCACCGGTCGAGCAGGCGCCGGTTACCGTGGTGCAAAGCTCGTTCGCCGCGATGTCGGCGCCCATGGCGCCGATGGCCGCGAGCACGGCACCGATGGAACACGCGCCGCGCATGACCGAGGCGGTCGCACCGATGCCACCCGTCGACGAGCCGTTCGACGACGAGCCGGTGCTCAATTTTCCGGAGATCCTGGCGCGCGGCGACTCGTTGGTCGAGTTCGCCGCCGAGCCGGAAGACGGCGAAGAGCCGGTCATCATGGACAACGGGTCGATTCGCTCCTTCAACACCGAGGTGTTTCGCATCCCGACCTTCGTGCGGAAACAAATGGATTAAGCGAACGGAGGAAGGGTGTCGTTCTGGACGCGGCTCCTGCGCGGTGCCTCGGGCGACCATTACCACCGCGGCATTCGCCTCTTCAACGAGGGGAATTACGACGAAGCCGCGCGCGTGCTGGAGGACTTGGTTGATCACCGGCGCGCGAACCCGTTCAACCAACTCGGTGCGTTCTATGCCGCCGAGGCACACTCCAAGCTAGGGCTCGCGCATTTTCATCGCGGCGAGCTCGATCGCGCTCGTCACCACTTCACCATCGCGCTCGCCGAAAATCCGCGTTACCCCGACTTGTCGTACTACCTGGGTGCGGTGGAGCACCGCGCCGGCAACCACGACGCCGCCATCGAGCACCTGATGCGTGCCGTCGATCTCAATCCCGACTACGCCGAGGCGTCGTGCACACTGGGGCTCGCACTGTACGACGCCGGCTTTTTCGAGCAGGCGGCGGAAGCGTTCGGCCGTGCGCTCGAGCTGGTTCGCACCCACCCACACCCGCTCAGCAATGTGCTCATCGACCAACTCGACGCGCGCGCCTTCGACTTGCCCGCACTGCAAGAATTACGCGAAGTGGTAGCGGACAATTCGAGCTACCACGGTGTCTTGCGCGAAGCCACCAACGCCTTCAACGTGGGCGATTACGAGCGCGCCGCCGAGCTCTTCGGCATTGCGGTGGAAAGCTATCCCGGTTACGCCGACCTGCACGCGCGCTTGGCATTGGCGCGCATGGAAGCGGACGACGTGGGGGGTGCCATCGCGTCGCTGGACCGCGCGCTCGCCATCAACCCGGAGTACGCGGAGGCGCGCTATTACCTCGGTGTCGCGCTGTTTCGCGCGAGCCAATACGCGGAGAGTGCCGCCGAGCTCGACCGCGCATCATCTTCCAACCCGTTGTATGCCGACGTGCATTGCCAGACGGGGTTGACGCTCTTGGCGCTGGGTGACTTCGCCGGCGCGCGCGAAAGTCTGGAGAGATCGCTGCAGATCGCACCCGGGTACGCCAAGGCTCACTACTTGAACGGCCTCGCGCGCTACGCGCTGGGCGACACGGCGGGTGCGGGCGAGTCGCTGGACCGGGCGCTGGGGTTGAAGCCGGACTTGTTCGCGGTGCGCATGGAGCGCGGTTTGTACGCGCTGCGCGACCGGCGCTGGTCCGACGCCGCACAAGAGTTCGAAGCGGTGCTAGCGGCCGCACCGCGCCACGCCGACGCACGCTGCCTGCTCGGGACCGCGCTGGCGGCGATGGGGCACCAGGACGCCGCCGGGCGCTGTTTCGAAGAAGCGCTGGCTATCAATCCCGGCTACGTCGACGCGCGCAAGAAGCTCGCACACCTCTACTATGAGAGTGGGGACTACGCCAACGCCGAGCGCCAGCTGGAGGCAGCGCTGGAGATGCACCCCGACTACGCGGACCTGCACAAGATCCGCGGCGACGTGTGCATGCAAAGTGGAAACGCGGAGGGAGCGCGTGCAGCCTACGGACACGCGTCGCGCATCAATCCCGATTATGCGGATGCGGTGTTCGGTTTGGTGGTGGCATTACGGCGGGAAGGACGGGGCCGGGAGGCAGACGGGATCTTGCGCCGCTTCGTCGCGCGCCACCCGGAAGACGTGATGGCGCGCACGCTGCTCACCGTCGACAAGATCCCCATCCCCGATGCGTAAAAAAGGAAAGGGTTCCAGGACAACGTCGGCCGAGACTTCGTGGAACGGGATACAGGAAGAGGAAGACGATTTGTCCCAGAACTAACGGGCCGCGATGTACCCAGAATCCCTTCGCGACAGAGTCTATTCACGTTCTCATGGGGCGTCAACGCCCTGAATGAAGAAAGCCCCAAAGCTGAGGTCGAGGAAAAGAAAACGGCCCGTCCCCGGGACGGGCCGAACGCCGCGAACTGTTTGCCGGGCAGTTAACTAGACGATCTTGCGAACCTTGCCGGTTCGAATGCAGCCCGTGCACACGTACGCAAATTGTGCTCTGCCAGCCAACTCGACGCGGATGCGTTGCAGGTTGGGAAGCCAGCGGCGCTTGTTCAAGTTGTGCGCGTGACTCACGGTATTGCCAACCGTGGGACCCTTGCCGCACACCGCGCATCGACGACTCATCGGTAACCTCCGGTAAGAAAATCCCTCGCCGTAGACCGCCAGCGAGGGTTCGCATACGATAGCAAAACACCCCTAGTGGGTGCAAGGGCTCCCGCTGGGAGCGTTCAGGGAGGAGATCGTGGCGTCGACACGCGCACATGCCGAGACTCGCAGCACGCGGCCGAAGTCCCTCGAGGACGCGGTCCAGTTCGTGCGTGGGGTGGGGCCGTCGCGCGCCGAGGTCTTGCGCCGGGTCGGGATCGAGAACGTCGATGATCTGTTAACCTATTTTCCCCGAACCTATTACGACCGCCGGCAGCTGGCCACGGTGGCCTCGCTGCAGCCGGGTATCGAGGGAACCTTCGCGGCCCGGGTCCTTTCCGCCACCCAGCGTTCACCGTTTCGTCGTCGCGGCAACCTCCTGGTGGCGGCGGTCGGCGACGACACCGGAATCGTGCAAGTGGTTTGGTTCAATCAGCCCTATCTGGCCAAGCACATCCAGCCCGGGCGCGAGATCTTGATTAGCGGACGCTTGTCATACTTTCGCGGGCAGCGCCAGATCACCAACCCCGAATTCGAGCTCGTCGGCGACGAGCCTGCGGACGGCGGGCGCATCGTGCCGGTCTACCGGCTCACCAGCGGGCTCTCCCAGCGCTACCTGCGCGGTGTCATCGCGCACGCGTTGGAATCGTATCGCGACGCCATCGCCGAAAATCTGCCCGCCAAACTGGTGGCCGAATCCCATCTGCCGTCGCGCGCCGAAGCACTCGCCGCCATGCACTTTCCCGACGACGACGCCATGCGCGCCCGCGCGCTGGAGCGCATGAAGCTGGAAGAGTTGTTCTACATGCAGTTGGTGCTGTCGGTGGTGCGCCGGCACCAGAGCGAGCGCGCCTCGCGGCCGCGGCTCAAGGTGTCGTTCGACCTGGAGCGGCGCTATCTCGAATCGTTGCCGTTCGCGCTCACGCGCGCGCAAGCGCGCACCCTCTCCGAAATCCACGCCGACCTCGGCAGCGACCGCGGCATGAATCGTCTGTTGCAAGGCGACGTCGGCTCCGGCAAGACCGTGGTGGCAGGTGCAGCGCTCCTGGCCGCCGTGGAGGCCGGCTATCAGGCTGCGTTCATGGCGCCCACCGAGATCCTCGCGATCCAGCACTTTCGTAATCTCGTGCCCGCGTTCGAACGGCTCGGCGTGCGCACGTCGTTGTTGGTGGGCTCGCTCAAGCCCGCGGATAAGAAACGCGTGCACGAGGAGCTCAAGAGCGGTGCTATACAAGTGGTGGTCGGAACGCACGCGCTCATCCAGTCCGAAGTCGTCTTCAAGAAGCTCGCGCTGGTGGTAATCGACGAGCAGCACCGCTTCGGTGTGCGCCAGCGCGCGGCATTGTTGAAAGACGACCCCCACATTCTGGTCATGACCGCGACACCGATTCCGCGCACGCTGGCGTTGACGGCGTACGCCGACCTGGACCTTTCGGTGATCGACGAGATGCCGCCCGGCCGCGCACCCATCAAGACGCGCATCGTGCCGCCGGAAAAGCGCGAGGCCATGTTCGCGTACATCAAGGACAAGCAGGCGAGCGGCGAGCAATCGTATTTGTTGTATCCGGTGATCGAAGAAACCGAAAAGCAGGATGTGGAAGCGGCCGAAAGCGCCTTTGCCGAGCTCTCATCGGGATTGCTGAAAGGGGTTCCGCTGGCGATGCTGCACGGCCGCATGTCGATGGCAGAGAAAGACGAAGTGATGAACGCCTTCCACGCCGGTGTGGTGCGCGTGTTGATCGCCACCACGGTGGTGGAAGTGGGCGTCCACGTCCCGCAAGCGACGATCATGGCGATCCACCACGCGGAGCGCTTCGGGCTGTCGCAGCTCCACCAGCTGCGCGGCCGCGTGGGCCGCGGCGGCCGCGACGGCTTCTGCTTTCTGCTGGTCGGCGACAGTGCGTCCGCCGACGCCCTCGAGCGGCTGGAAGCCATCGTGCGCGAAGCGGACGGCTTCAAGATCGCCGAAGAAGACTTACGGCTGCGCGGGCCGGGCGAATTTCTCGGTACCCGCCAGCACGGTGTTCCCGGATTTCGGGTCTCCAATCCGTTACGCGATCGGGAGCTGGTGGAAAAGGCCAGCCAGGCGGTGAAGTCGTTACTAACCTCCGACCCGCGTATGGATAGTCCCGATGGCCGTCGCTGCAAAGCCCACCTGCGTGCCGTTTGGTCGGACGACGTCGCCGCCGCTTCCATGTCGATGTAACTTGTCGCTGGATGGCCCGCACGCGGCGGGTCCTGTCGCTCAGCAGCCCACTGCGCTCGGTCCACCGCGACTACGCGCTAGTAGTCCCTCGCTTGTGGGCGCCCGCTGAGCGCCACCCGCTGCGCGTGCTACCATGATTCAACGTTCAATCTTCGGTGGCGGTGTTCCCGACGAATTACGATAGTGCTGCTATGAACACGTCCCCAGGAATATCCCGGCAACCGAGTAGGCAAGAAATGGAGCGCGCGTTCTTTGCGCGCGACGCGTCGTACGACGGCGTGTTCTACGTCGGCGTGCGCACCACGCGCATCTATTGCGTGCCGTCGTGCGCGGCGAAGAAGCCGCGCGCCGACAATGCGCAGTACTTCGCCAGCGGTGCCGAGGCGGCGGCGGCGGGCTACCGTCCGTGCCGGCGCTGCCGGCCCGAGCGCAGTGCCGTGCTGCCGCCGGAGTGGATTGGCGGTTTGTTGGCGCGCATCGACGGCGATCCCGGAGCACGCTGGTCCGACGAGCAGTTGCGCTCCCTCGGGTTTGCGCCGGCGCGCGTGCGGCGTTTCTTTCGCGATCGCTTCGGTATCACGTTTCACGCCTACTGTCGCGCGCGGCGCATGGCGGGGGCGCTGCACGACATTCGCGTCGGTTCGGACCTCGACGACGTGGTGTTCGACACCGGCTACGAGTCGCACAGCGGGTTCCGTTCCGCATTCGCGAAGGCGATCGGGATGGCACCCGGTCGTGCGCGCGGGGTGGATTGCATCGACGTCGACATGGTCGATACCGCGCTGGGACCGGTGGTGGTGGGTGCCACCTCGTCGGCATTGTGTCTGTTGGAATTTGCCACGCGCCGCATGCTCGCAACCCAAGTCGAGGTGTTGCGGCGCCGCTTTCGTGCGCCGGTCGTGCCGGGCCGCAACCCTGTCATCGACCGCACCGCGGTGGAGCTGGCGGAGTACTTCGCCGGCAAGCGCATACGGTTCGACGTCCCCGTGGCCGCACCTGGTACCCCGTTCCAAGAACGAGTCTGGGCGGCGGTCGCGCGCATCCCCTATGGAGCGAGGTTCTCCTACGAGCAAGTCGCGGCGGAGGTGGGCCGTCCTGGTGCGGTGCGCGCGGTGGGTACCGCCAACGGCGCCAATCGTATCGCCATCGTCATCCCGTGCCACCGCGTGTGCCGCAAGACCGGCGACCCGGGCGGGTACGGGGGCGGGCGCTGGCGCAAGGAAGCGCTGCTCGCCCTGGAGCAACGCCACCGCTAACAAGCACAAAAATGCCGGTGCTGTGGCGCACGCCGCTTGCTATTTTCTCTTGGTGCGTTTTCGCCGCCTCTCGTACCATTCCGGTCCATGCTTCGCCGCCCTGAGAAAGAGGACAATATGTCGTTTACCGAGCGGGTTGCCCGAGGACACCGGCTGGTGCCCGTCTTTGCGACGGTGGCACTCGCCGTTTTGATCTCGTGCTATCCCGGCGACCAACTGAACGTCGAAGATGCGGACGTCGTGGTGACACTCTTCGACGCTCAAACCGACTTCGGCACGCTGCAAACCTACGCCATGCCGGACACGATCGTGCAGCTGACTGCCGACAGCACGGCGGGCAGCGTGCGCCGTGATTTCGACGACGAAATTCTGGCGCAAGTCGCGAGCGAGATGGCGGCGATGGGATTCACGCGCGAGAGCGATCCGGCCAACGCGGACGCGTTCTTGCTGCTCTCGGTCGCCGCCCGCGAACAAGTGGGTTACACCGGCTTTCCGTGGGGCGGGTACTGGGGTTGGTATTACCCGTATCCACCGGGTTGGGGCTGGGGATGGTATCCGTGGTACGGCGGCGGCGGCACCATCTACACCTACCGCACCGGCACCGTATTCATGCAGCTGCTCGACCCGGCGCAGGCCGACTCGACGGAGGAGAAGATTCCGACGGTGTGGGTCGGAGCCATCAACGGCATGATCGAAGGTACCGCCATCGAAGAGCGCATTGCGGACGGTATTCGCGAGGCATTTGCGCAGTCGCCTTACCTCGGTGACGGGAAGTAGGACGACGATGCGCATCGCTCGCTACCTGCTTCGTTGCGTTGTCGTCGCCGTCGTGTTGGTGGTCGGAACCGTCGACGCGCGCGCGCAAGATTGGTTCGGCTTGGCGACGTATCAAATTTCAAAAGGCGTCGGCGATACCGAAGAGTTCATCGACGATGTTAGTTTTCTGGGCGCGGGTCTCGACCTGCGCAAAACCCTATTCGGTGGGACTACCGCCGGTGTGGGCATGGCGTGGAACGTCTTCCACGATCGCACCGAAGGTGTCATCGAGCTGGACAACGGCGCCGTCTCGGGCTCGCAGGACCGCTACATCAACGCGTTTCCGATCATGTTCGGTTTGCACCAGTACATCGGTAACTGGCGGAAGTCGCGCGTGCACTTCGGCATCAACGGCGGCGGCTTTTTGCTGATTCAAACCTTCCGCATCGGTGTGACGGAGTTCGAGGAAGATACCTGGGAATGGGGTGTCGCCCCCGAGGCGGGTGTGGTGGTGCCGATCCGAACCGGGGCGTGGTTTGCCATCAACGCGCGCTACCAGTGGTCGCCAACTACGCAAACGCTATTGGGTAACGAGATCGAGCTCACCTACTACCAGATCAACATCGGCTTCATGTGGGAGCAGTAACGGCGCGAGCCTGGGGGTTTTGCCCGCGGGATGAGCGCGGGATTGGGACTAGGGCGCAGGGTCCGGAACGCCCGGCGGGCCGCACGCGGTTCACCGACCGACCCGAGGGGTGGAAGGACGCGGCGTTGGTGTGCGGCGTACCCGCGAAGGGTGGGGATGGCCCGGCCGCCGAAGGTGTCCCTGGCGTGATAGTTGCTCTACGTGCCGCGGCGCCCTCCTTCGATGTTTCCCGTGGAGGGGCGCGGGTGCCAAGAACGGCACCGGCAGGGCGCCGATCTCGCGACGGAGTGAATTGCCATGATCATCC
>JAICFA010000039.1 GCA_025923935.1 Candidatus Krumholzibacteriia bacterium | reverse complement strand
CTCCACGTCGAAACGCTGCGCTTTCGCCACCAGCATGCTGCGCCCCGCCAGCGATTCCATCCCGCGAAACGGCGCCGGATACTCGTTTACCTCGGCGGTTAGAAAATGCGTCGCCAGCGAGCGCGCGAAGTGTTCGTACCAACCCAGCGTGATTTGTGTCAGCAAGACACCCTTGCCGGGCAATCGTGTCGGGAGGACGACATCGTACGCGCTCAGCCGATCGGTCGACACGATCAGCAAGCGGTCGCCGAGGTCGAAGACGTCGCGCACTTTGCCGGCGCGGTCCGGTTTGAGTCCGAGCTCCACAGTGGTTCCGATGGCTTTCGACATGTTCGTTTATTCCGTTCCCAGGACGCGACGTCCGTCGATTTTGAGTTTTCCCAGCGCGAACAGCTCGACCGCGCGCACCACGACCGCGTGTTCTTCGCCCAAGATGCGCGCCGCCAGGCTCTCGGCCGTGTCGTCGTCGTGCACCGCGATCGCCGACTGCAAGATAATGGGTCCGCCGTCGACCGACGCGTCGACGAAATGCGCCGAGCAGCCGGCCACCTTGACGCCGTACTCGAGTGCTTGCCGCTGCGCCTGGAGCCCTTTGAAACTCGGCAAGAGCGAGGGGTGAATGTTGATCACCCGGCCGCTGAAGCGATCCAACAGCTTGCCTTCGCCACTTTCGAGTATGCGCATGAATCCCGCGAGGAGAACGAGTCTCGCGCCTGCAGACTCGCAGCGCGCGACGATCTCGGACTCGGCATCGGCAGTCAGGCGGCCGCGTCTCTCGCCCGCGTCGACCCAGAACCAGGGAATATTGAAGGACTCCGCCACACTCACCGCACCCGCGGCGCGTTGGTCGGTGATCAAACACGCTACTTCGGCCGGAAACGCGCGATCCTGGGAACGCTCGGCGAGTGCTTTGAAATTACTGCCGCGCCCGGAGGCCAATACGGCCACCCGGCATCGTCCGGAGCCCACGGTCACCTTCCGCTTGGTTGCGGCGGACTATAGCATTGGACAGGATTACCGGCGAAGCAGAAATCCACCTCCCACGCTCGCTCATCGCGCCCAAGCTCCCTTATCGGGCTACCCACCACGAGAGCAGCAATCCCATCACCGCGACCACCCAAGCCGGCCACCGGGTCGGCCATCGCCATAGGACGACAGTCGACGCGTAATAGATCAGCACGTTCGGCGGCCCGGCGGCAACCGGTTGCGGAGCGACATGGCCCGCCACCACGATCGCGTCGAGCAAGGTCGTCGAGAGACGAATCAGCACCGGTGTGGTGGCGTGCTCGAGTGCGGGCAGCGGCAGCGAGGCCGCGAGTGCCAGCCCCTGCAGGATCGTCACCGGCAATAGAAACACCACGGTGGCGACCGGCCCGACCACGCTGAGCTGCCCAAAATGGTGCAGCTGGAGGGGCGCGATAAAAATCTCGACGGCGACACTCGCGATGAAGGCCACCGCCGCGCCCTGGCCCATGCGAATCGCGGTGCGCACCGAGCGAGGCCGCGACGACCGCGGGGGCCGGATGAGGGCGTTGGGCAATCGCTGCACGCACAGCAAGAGTGCCAGCGTTGCCGCAAAAGAAAGTTGCAACCCCACCGATAGAATCGAGCACGGCCGCCACAAGAGCATCAGCAAGAGTGCGGTGCCCAGCGCATCAATGGGTTTGGGTGGACGCACGAGCGCGCGCGCACCGAGAATGAGCAATGCCATCGCCCAAGCGCGCGTGAGCGAATCGATATCGCCCACCACCCCCACATACCATGAAAGTGCCCCCGCGATGGCTGCATCGCGGCGCCGCGGCGTGAAGTGGGTCGCCGCCACTGCGAGGATCGCGATCATGGTGAGATGCATGCCGGAGAGTGCCAGCAGATGGGCGATGCCGAGATTGCGCACGGCGTGGTACGCGGCCCGGTCCAGCATGCCGCGCTCGCCGAGCAGGAGCCCAACCGGCAAGGCCGCGTCCGCGCCCAAGGCGCGCGCCAATCGCATCCGTGCCGCGCGGTGCATCGGCCACAGCACGTCGCGCAAGACGGGACACCCATGCCTCGCCCGGATTGGCCCGATATCCTGAAAGCGCACTTTCGTCTCGCCGGAAATACCGCGCGATGCCAAATAGTCGAACGACGTAGGCGGGTTGGTCGCGAGGCGCGCATCCATGGACAACGAGTCGCCGTATGCGATGTCGAAGATCTGCGCGCGCACCGAGACGCGCACGGCGCGCCCGTCGATGTGCGTCGCGAACGGAAACGTCGTGCCGTAGCGGCCGCTCTGCGGAAAGCCGCAGACCCAACCGTCGAGACAAATCATGCGGCCGCGCGTTGTCTCGGCTGCCGCCGCCACGACGTGCCGATCTGCGGCCGCACGTCGTATCGACGCGAGGCCGATACCACCGCACGGGACGATCAGCGCGAGCGCCAGCCAGGCGTGCGAGGCACGGAGTAGAACGGCACGCCCTAGGGCCAGCAGAACGAGGAACGCGAATAGAGGAAGAGAGCGATAGACACCCGCAGCGATCGCCGCGGAGAAGAGCCATACCACCGCCACCACCACCCGTTCGCGCACCGGCCCGCCGGTGCGACCTGCTAACCACCCGAGTACAGCACCACCTGGTTCTTACCGCGCTGCTTGGCGCGGTACATGGCCTGGTCGGCCTGCACGAACAACTCGTCGCCCGACTTGGCCGTGTCCGGATACACCGCGACCCCCACGCTCACGGTGAGCTCGCGCGCGGCACCGCGGATGTCGCGAAAGCCGCGGTGTTGATGGATCACGCGCCGCAAGCGCTCGGCGGTGTGCACCGCTTCGAACTCGGGCGTGCCCGGCAACAATATCACGATCTCCTCGCCGCCATAACGAAACGCGAGGTCGACCTTGCGCAGATTCTTGCGAATGATGTCGGACACGGCCACCAGTGCTTCGTCGCCTTTCTTGTGACCGTTCTCGTCGTTGATGCGCTTGAAGTCGTCCAGGTCGAGCACCAACATCGACAACGCACTCCCCGAACGCATCGCGCGCTCGATTTCGACCGGCATTTGGCGGTCGTAGAACTGGCGGTTGTAGATACCGGTGAGCGCGTCGATGGAGGTGAGGCTTTCGAAGTGGAGGTTGAACTCGATGGCCTGGCGCACCACGCCGCTGGCGAGCTCGAGATTCGCGTCCATGGTGTCGCGGGAGGCACCCTCGGGAAAGAACACCGCCAAGGCACCGACGACATTGCCCGCGGCAAAAATGGGAGCAATCCCGACCGCGTCCCATGCGTCCGGCTCGCCGGCCACGGGCTCGGCCTCGTCGCGGTGCACCACGCGACGCGCACCCGATTCGATGGCCACGCGCAGCTCGCGCTTGCCCCGCAGCTCGGGCTCGCTTACGACGTGCACCCGCTGCCCCTCACCACCCCCACCGATCATGGCATCCTCAATGACGTCGAGGCGGGTGGCCACGAATCCGAGCCAGCGCTCCAGCGATTCCAGCAGGACCTCGAGACGCTCCCACACCGGCGTGGAACCGTCCGCGATGGCAAACGACCGAATGATGTCGGGCAAGATGTCGGGGGGGTGGGGCGCGGTGCTTTCGGATGGATTGGGCACCGGCAGGGCTCCTAAAGGAGCCGCCTCGGCGCTTTCGCCCTCGCTCGAAAGGACGATCTGCGGGGCCCGGGGCTCTCCGCCCAAATCGTCCCACTCGCTGCGCGGCAGGGCCACGCTCAGCTGGAACCGGCCGCCGCGTTTGCGGTATCCAACGACGACTCTACCGTCATCCGAGCGCACCCCGGTACGCTCGAAATACTCGGTCTCGCACAAGGCCTCCAAGGCGCGCACGGACTCGCGGCGAAGTTCTGCCGCATCACCGCGTTGCAGCGCCCGGCCAACGTCGCGCCGCAGCTCCGGCGAGAGGCGATGTTGGGGAACAAGATTGACGAGAAGGTAGCGGAAGTCCCTGTCGTAGATGCGCATCGCAGACGGTACCTTCTGTCCGTCGCTGGTTGAATTTCTGCCGGTTCGATTCTAACGCACCGGCCCACAACGGTTCCAGGGCTTTCGTACGCCAACTTCTGCCCTTCCGGAGGTGGGTGAGAATTTGGCTTGCAAGTTGCTCTTGAGAGAGTCGATATTGGCCAAGACCCCGTTCAACATAGACTTCGACACGAGGAGGCCCCCGGTGCGCCCGACGAAGAAGACTTTAGCAGCCGTGGTACTCATCTGGGCCGTCCTCGCGGCCGGGTGTGCGTCGGACGCCGAGCTTCGTGAAGCCGGCCAGCGGGCCAACGCGGTCGAACCCCAAACCGACTATTCCGACCAGATTTCCTCGTTCAGCAAGCGCGTGAAATCGTCGCGCGAGCTCTACTCCAACAACGAGATCGCGGGCTTCCTTTCCTCCCGCGACGAGCTCGTCACCGACGTCAACGAATTCATTCGCGAACATCCGCACGCCGAGACCGATCCGGAGTTCGTACGCGTGCTCAATTCCTTGAGTGCCCTCGATACCCTCGCCACCGACAACATTCGCACACCGGAGTATTCCGCGCTCGACGACAGTCTGGCGCTGTCCAATCGTCCGTGGCCGGAATCGGACAACAGTGCATCCGAGCAGGCGCGCCTGTTCGCGGTCAGCGACTCATTGTTCCCGGTGATCGAGAGCAACCGCATCGATTTCTGGATCAGCTACTTCACCGGCCCGGGCCGCGAGCGCTTCGAACGCGCCATGTACCGTATGGAGCTGCACCGTCCGACGGTGGAAGCTATTCTGGCCGAGAAAGGTGTACCGCAGGAGCTCATTTGCATCGCGTTCATCGAGAGCGGCTTCGCCCTGAAGGCCGTCTCCAGTGCGCGCGCCGTGGGTCCGTGGCAGTTCATCAACGGTACCGCGCGCCGTTACAACCTGCGCGTCAATTGGTGGTACGACGAACGCTGCGACATCGTCGCGTCGACGTACGCGGCGGCCAATTACTTGACCGACCTGTATGGCATCTGGGGCGACTGGTTCCTCGCGTTCGCCGCGTATAACTGCGGCGAATACCGCGTGGCGCGCCAAATCGCTCGCCAGAAGACCAACAATTTCTGGCAGCTCGACCTGCCCACGCAGACCGAGCGCTACGTTCCCAAATTCCTCGCCGCGCTGTACATCATGCGCGAGCCGCAGAAGTACGGTTTCACCATTCCCAACGTCGAGCCGAACCGCTTCGACCTGGTGACCGTCAGCGTGCCGACGGATCTCGATGTGCTGGCGCGCTCGGCCAGCACCACCAGCGAAGTCATTCGCGAGTTGAATCCGCAGCTCAAGCGCGGCGCCACCCCGCCCATGATGGAAGTTCACGTCAAGGTACCGAAGGGCGCCGGCGAATCGACCCAGACGGCACTCGCCAACCTGCCGCCGTCGGAGCGCGTCGCGTGGACGGAGCACAAGGTCAAGCGCGGCGAGACGCTCTCGCACATCGCGGGGGAATACGGCACGTCGGTGGACGCTCTGCGCGACACCAACAACCTCAAGCGCTCGAGCATGCTCAAGGTGGGGCAAGTCGTGATCGTGCCGGTGCCGGGCGGAAGCTACGCGGAAGCGGCCAGCTCGAAGCCGAACTACATGAATCCGCGCGAGAATGCGGTCGACCGGGCGGCGCTGGAGCGCTACGCACAGCGCGCCGCGGCACTGCCGTCGGGCAATAAGATCATCTACAAGGTCAAGCGCGGCGACACGCTCAGCGAGATCGCGGACCGTTACGGCACCAGCGTGTCGAAAATTCGCTCGTGGAACAACATCTCCCGCAAGCGCCATATCTACTCGGGCCAACGCCTCACCATCTACACGCGCGCGTCGGCGCCGTCGGACACGGAGGCACCCTCGGTGGCCGTCACCCCGGGCGACGACTTCACCAAGCTCACGCACGTGGTCGCGCGCGGCGAGTCGCTCTTCTCGATCAGCAAGCAGTACAACGTCCAGTTACAGGACTTGATGGCGTGGAACAATCGCGGGAGCCGCTCGATGATCAAAGCGGGCGAGACACTCGTGATCTACCAGCGCACCGCCGCCAACTCGGACGCGCGCTAGCCAATCCTCTAGAACGTCGCGAGCAGCGAGACGCGGTGGGTAGAATCGAACGCGTCGTGGTGTAGGTACGCGTAGTCGAGTCCGAACATTCCGAAGTACAGTCCTGCTCCGGCGGTCGGGTTCTCCGCGTCGAGCCCGCCGCGGATCATCACCTTCTGCTGAAAGCTCAGTTCCAGTCCCAGGTGCACGTCGGTGCTCACCGTTTCGCTCCAGAATTGCGACGCCGCCTGCCGGTCGTCGAAGAACACGTCCGCGTCCGCGGCGATCAACACCGAGCCGTTGAGCGCTTCCGAATCGATGCGGTAGGCGCTTCCCACTTTCACCGACGGAATGATGAATTCGTTGGTTCCCGTGCTCCAGCTGATGTAGGTACCGGTGGCGTCCTGGAGCTTCGCGCCCAGCGACAGGTTCTTGGTCAAAAAATCGCGGCGCAAATACCCGAGGTCGATGCCGATCCCCATGCTCGACTCGCCCGCGATGAAATCCTGATAGATGAGCTTGAGGGTTCCGCCCACGAAGCCGTAGCCGGTTTCGAGCGCGAACGATCCGAAGCCCGCAAAACTGTTGTTCGACTCGCGCGGGATGGCGTCGTACGGCACGCGGTTACCGTTGTCGTCGATCAGGTACTTCTGCCCGTTCTCTTCGACCATGGTGTACTGCTTGGTGACGATCTGATCGGGGTCGCCCATATGGATGAGTGCGAACCCGAACGCCGGCTTGTGCGCCGCGTCGATGAGTGTCGTGGGCTGCACGTAGGCGCCGAAGTTGTAGTTGAGCAGGTCGCCGAACTGCTCGGCGTGCATCGCCAGGATCTGCCGCTTCTGCATCTCGGCGATTCCGGCCGGATTCCAGAACACGGTGGACGCATCCGCGGCCACGGCCGCGAACGCCCCGCCCATACCCAAGGCACGGGCACCACCGCCCGGCGCCATGAACTCCCCGGCCAGCTTGGTAGCGTGAACCGGAGCCGCGACAAACAATCCCAGAGCACACAAACCGACGGTGCGAAAACGCATGGCAGTCCTTTGGCCGAATCGGGGTGGCGAATAGAGACGATACTTCATCGGATTGGGATCACAGGGGAGGGGCTACTGGCGTCCATTATACGATTCCCGCGCGCCGCAGGACAACGCGGAATTTGTCAGGCCAGTCCGTACTCCTTGATCTTGCGGTACAGCGTGCGCTCCGAGATCCCCAGGCTGTCCGCCGCGCGCCGGCGATTACCGCCCGCGCGGTTCAAGGCCTCTTTGATCGCGGTGCGCTCGAGGTGATCCAGGCTGAGGGTCGACGCCGGCGGCTGGGCGTCGGCGTGGACCTCGCGCAGCCCGCCGAACGGGTGGGCGGAAACGGGCCCGCCGCCGCCTTCTCGCACTAGATGAAGGATCTCGCGCACATCGCGGTGGAGCGCCAGGATGGAGGCGTACAGCATCTCCCGCTCGGCGTCTTCGCGGCTGCGCCCCAGGGCGACGGGCAGCAGCGGAGAACCCCCGCCGCTGGCCGGCTCCGCCAGGTGCGCATCGACCAAAGCACGGGTGATGCGCGGCCCGGGCGATAGCACCACCAAGGTCTCCACCAGATTCTTGAGCTCGCGAATGTTCCCCGGCCAGGCGTGCTCCATCAACCGTCGCATCGCGTCCGCCTCGCCGCCGCGCACCGATTTTTGGTGCGCGCGGTCGGCTTGCGAGATGAAGCGCTGCACCAGCATGGGAATGTCCTCGCGGCGCTCGCGCAGCGGCGGCAGGTACAAGCTCACACCTTTGAGGCGGTAATACAGGTCCTGGCGAAAACTCCCCGCGCGCACCGCTTCCGCAAGGTTGCGATTGGTCGCAGCAATGACGCGCACGTCCACCTTGAGCGGGGTGACGCCCCCGACGCGCAGTACGTCGCCGCTTTCGAGCACACGCAAGAGTCGCACTTGCATGTTGGGGCTGGTTTCACCCACTTCGTCCAAGAACATGGTGCCGTGATCGGCGCGCTCGAACATGCCGGCGCGGCGCGCCACCGCTCCGGTGAACGCGCCTTTTTCGTGGCCGAAGAGCTCGCTCTCCAACACACCTTCCGCGAGCGAGCCGCAATTGATCGCTTCGAACGGACCCTCGCGGCGGCGGCTGGCTTGATGAATGGCCCGCGCCACGACGTCCTTGCCCGTCCCGCTTTCGCCTTGGATGAGAATGGGAACTTCGGTGGGTGCAACCAATAGAATCGACTCGAGCAGCTCTTCGATGGCGGGCGCACGCCCTACGATGCCGGCGCGGAACTTGAGCGCGATGAGATCGAAGCGGTGATTGAGCGAGGCGCGCAGCGCGGACGCGTCGAGCGGACGCTCGATGTAGAAATCCACGCCCTCGGCGCGCTCGCCGAGCTTGACCGTATCCGACTTGGGCCCGCCCACCACGGTGGCGTCGAGGGCGGGCGCGGTCTTGCGCAGGCGCTTGATGAGCGCCGTATAGGCGGGTTCGATCCCTTCGTCGACGAGGACGCCGGCGCTGGTTTCGGTCAGCGCTTCGACGACACCGACCGGGTCATCAACGACCTCGAGCCGCCAACCGTCGCGCGGAAATAGCCCCGAAAGCGCCTGGCGTATTGTCGCATCCAAAGAAAGGACAAGATAGTGCACCTGCTGCGAACTCAAGCGGTTTCACCGCAGGTAACGCTACCGAAGGTACTGCCAGACTGTCAACGCGTTTCGACGACCTCGAGCTCGGAATCGACCCGCGTGCGGTAGTCGCGCAACTTGTTACGCAGGGTGCGCACGCTGATCTCGAGCGACTCGGCGGAGCGTGTCCGGTTCTGGTTCAAGCGCGCCAGCCGGTCCAAAATCATCAAGCGCTCCATCTCGCGAATCGAGCCGCGCCGAAACACGTGCTCGACGTCGTGCTCGCCGGTGGCAGCGTGACTCGCCGCTTCGGTGGTCGCACTTCCCGCTGCGTGCGTCGGCGCGAGCAACGAGATGCGCTCGCGATCCAAGTCACTCGCGTTGGGTCCAATCATGACGGCGTCGCACGTACGCGCTTCGATGTACGCGAGTGCCTCCGCCAAGGTATCGACCGCCACCAGCTCGAGAGTGTCGTTTGCGTGCGGCAGCGTATCCGCCGCAACCCCGGGAATACCGACCAGCAGGACTACCATGACAAGTCTCCTTCCTCCGCAACCAAAAGGTGAATCGTGGTTCGATCCGATTCGCGCCGCCAACCCACCACCGCGCCCAGCACGGGCGCGCAAGCGGCGACGAACGCGAGACCCAATCCGGCGTGATCCGGCTTCGTGGTGACAAACGGACGCCACGCATCGTCGGGGGTCGCGAGCCCTGCGATGCCGGGGCCGTCGTCGGCCACGCGGATGTGAAAGACGCGTGTATCCGCCGCCCGCCATTCGTCCACGCGCAGGCGCACACTGCCTCCGCGCGGTGCGGCTTCGACACCGTTGCGCACAATCTGAAACAAGACGCGTGCGAGCAATTCCGCGCGCTGGCGGCAGGGGCCGTGGGAGCGATCGTTGGCTTCGATGGTGCAAGTACCCAAGTCGGCGCAGCGCGACGCGACACGGGCGAAGAGGTCGCTCCATTCCAGCGACGACGGCCGTTCACCGGCGCACACGCGCAAGGCGCCGAAGCGCGACGCGAACTCGTCCAGGTCGTGCGCGGAGCGCTCGATCTTCGCAGCCCACAGCGCTGCATTCGCTTCGTGCGCGTAGCCGTCGGCGATGAGCGAGGCGTACGCCCGCACGCTGCCCGCGGTGTGACGCGCCGCGCGCACCGACTGCGCTACCAATGCGTCGACGTCTTGGACGCGCTGTTGATCGGCCACCGACAGATCGCTCGCGGGACGAACGCCGATGCGACTCAGGCGCTCGGCCAGCACGGTCCGAAGGCGCGCCCGGGCGGCACCGATAGAGAGATGCGATGACGGCTCGTTCACGAGTCGGCCGTACCGCAAGGCGTGTGCCCGGCCGACCTAGTCGTGCAAGCTATTTAATAATGTAGCGTTACGGACGCTTGCCGGGGGCCCGGCGAAGCGACGAGCGGAAAGAAATTCCCCGCCCGCGATGGAACATTGGCGGGAATTGGACACCCAGGCGGCGGCGTATGCTCTTCGCCCGGTGCGTTGCGACGGGCTATCCCTCGTCGTGCACCGCGGCTTCCTCGCCGCCGTGGAACGATTTCAGCTTCTCGCGCAGCGTCTGTCGCGAGATTCCGAGAATCGCCGCCGCGCGCGATTTGTTGCCGCGCGTCTCCTCGAGCGTGCGCTCGATTTGAATACGCTCCATATCGCGCAGTGTCTTGGGAAAAAATGCCCCCGTAACCGCAGCGGCCGCCGCCGGACGTACCGTGGGAATGTCGCCCGCGACCGACCCGCGAATCTCCAGCGGCAAGTGCGACACCAACAGCTCGTCTTGGGCGTCGAGTAGAAGTGCCCGCTCGATCACGTTACGCATCTCGCGCACGTTGCCCGGCCAATCGTAGCGCACCAACAACTCCATCACGTCTTCCGACGGCACCGGGACTTGTTTGCCGAGCTCGCGGTTGAAGCGCTCGATGAAGTGGCTTACCAAGAGCGGAATGTCTTCGCGCCGCTCGCGCAACGGCGGAATGTGGAGCGGGATCACTTTGAGACGGTAGTACAGATCCTCGCGGAACAGCTTTTCCTTGATGGCCGCGCCCAGATCGCGGTTGGTGGCCGACACGATGCGGGTGTTGACCGTCAGGTCCTTGACCCCACCCACGCGCCGGAAGGTTTTGTTCTCCAGCACGCGCAGCAAACGCGACTGCAGCATGATGCCCATCTCACCGATCTCGTCGAGGAAGAGCGTACCGCCCTCGGCCAGCTCGACCAGCCCTTTCTTACGCGTCTTGGCGTCGGTGAACGCGCCCTTTTCGTAACCGAACAATTCGCTTTCCAGCAAGGTTTCCGGAACCGACGCGCAGTTGATCTCCATGAACGGTCGCTGCTCGTCGTGACTGCAGGCGTGAATCGCGCGCGCCACCAGCTCCTTGCCAGAGCCGCTTTCGCCCGTGATCAAGATGGTGTTAGCCTTGCTGCGCCCGATCTTCTTGATCTTGTCGAAGATCTCCACCATGGCCGGGCTGCGGCCGATGAACTGTTTGAAGATCGTGTTCCCCGACGAGCTCGGGCGCAGATACGCGATTTCGTTCTTCAGGCGCTGGGTCTCGAGCGCGTTGGCGATGGTCACGCGCAGCTTGTCGACCGAGTACGGCTTGGCGACAAAGTCGTATGCGCCGTATTTCATCGCTTCCACCGCCGTCTCGACTTCCGCATATGCGGTCATCATGATGACGGGAACATTGGGGTCTTCCGTTTTCACCATCTTCAACACGTCGAGGCCGGATCCGTCGGGGAGCTTCATGTCGAGGAGGACGAGGTCGGGCGATGCGTCGCGAAACTTCGCAATGCCGTCGGCGGCGGTTTCCGCGTCGACGGTTTCGTAGCCGCTGCCGGAGATGGCTTCGGCCAGCGACCAGCGAATCGTCTTCTCGTCGTCGATGATCAAGATCGTCTTCGGCATAGAGCTCCTTCCAAGAACAGTCAGCCTACTTGAGCGTCGCGGTGGGCGCGGGCACCAACGGCAGCCGCACCACGAATCGCGTCCCCGGATCCAGGAAATCGCACCCGATCGTCCCGCGATGGTCCTCGACGATTTGCCGGCAAATGGCGAGTCCCAAGCCGGTGCCCTGCGTCTTGGTGGTGACGAACGGATCGAACAGGGTTTTACGCACGTCTTCCGGCACGCCGGCGCCGGTATCCGTCACTTCGATGGCCACCCACTCCGTCTCGCGTCGCGCGGTGAGGGCCACGCGATCGCCGCGCCCGCACGCTTGCACGGCGTTGAGCGCGAGATTCAACAGCACCTGGGTGAGCTGCGACGCGTCGGCCAAACACACCGAGTCGTCCCCCACCACCGACGATACGTGCACGCCGCGCGCGGCCGCTTCGTCCGACGACAGGGTGAGCACGCGCGCTACCACCTCGGTAACCGCACAACGCGCCACTTGCGGCTTCGGCGGTCGCGCGAACGCCAATAGGTTTTTCACGATGCGATCGAGCCGTTGAATCTCGTCGAGCATGACGCGGATGTAGCGCACCTTGTCGTCGTCGCCGGCGAGCTTCTCGCCCAGCACTTCCGCGGTGGTGGCAATGCCCGCGAGCGGATTGCGAATCTCGTGCGCGACTCCAGCCGACAGCTGCCCCAGCGCGCGCAGGCGGTCGTTGCGCCGCACCGCTTCTTCCATGCGCTTCATCTCCGACAAATCGTCGAAGATGGCCACCAGCACGGTACCGTTCAAGTGATCGTCGTGCATGCGCGTCACGCGCACGCGCACCGGAAAGGGCGCGCGCCCGACGCGGCACACGGCCTCGAAGGGTTCGGCGTCGTGCTCGGCGTCCATCAGGCGACGGAACATGCCGTCACTGCGCGGCTCGGTATCGAACACCTGGTCGAAGTGCATCGCCGCGGCGTTGCCGCGCCCGCGCAGGCGCGGGCACATCTCGCTCGCCCACGCGTTGCTAAAACGAATGGCGCCGTCCAAGTCGGTGGTGACGACCCCGCTGCGCAGGTTGTCGAGGACCTTGTGGTTGAAACGGGAGAGCTGGCGTAGCTCGCTGATGTAGGACGCGTTCGCGATCTCTTCCGCGAAAATAGTCTGCAGCGTGCTCAAGAAGAGATAGTCGTGTTGAAAATCTCCCGCTCCGCGATAGCTCTTGTCGAGCAGCAGGAATCCGAGCGCGCGTCCGCGATGCCGCAGGGGTATTACCGTAGTACGCCAGGGCGACGTCCGCTCGAGACACGATGTGGCGCGTGCTAGCCCGTAGCTTTCCAACGCGTGAATTTCCGCGCCGCGCGCGTGCTTGCTCCACCCGTCGCGAATGACAGCGATCGAGCTGGCGACATGTTCGACGTCGAGGTGAAATACGGCGCGCGCCGAAAGCGCGCGTTCATGATCACTGAAAAGGAGCAAGCCGGCGCCGTCGGCGTCCATGAAGCTCACCAGCGCCATCAAGAACCGGTCGAGCGCATCGCTCCAGTTCTCGTCGTCGCCGAGGTCGCGACCCATGTGATAGAGGGTCTTGAGCTGGGCAGCCAACGAGCGCTGGGTGGCAGGCTCTTCCAGAGCAGACGGTGGAGCCAGGGGGCGGCGCAGCCGGGTGTGCTCGGCCGCCGCTACGGTTTGGGACGACGCCCCTGCCCTAGGTGTAAGCTTTTTCTTCACAGTATGTTAAATGCGCCCGGCGGGAACACCGGGCACCAAGTGGTAACACGCTTACCACATGCCTTGAAAGACGGGCAAATAAAAAAGTGGCCGGCTTTCGACCGGCCACTCGGGAAGACAATTGTCGCGCACGCTTAGAACGGGACGTGGCGAAGGATGTAGGACTCGAGTCGCTCGCGATCCTGGTCCGAGATATCGGTGAAGTAACACGCTACCTGATAGTCGTCCTCACCCGTCGTTTCCACTTCCGGCTCGGTGCGCACCACCACGCCGTCGCAAGTCACTTGCGACGATTGGGTACCTTCCTCGGGAAGGTCGAGCGTGATGCGCAACTTGGTCAATAACGGAATGAAGGTCTCCGAGGCAAAGTAGACGCCGTTCGCGCTGACGTTCAGGGTCTCGGCGCGGGCGCTGCCACCGCCCAGCGTGATCTCCATCGCCAGCCGCGCCGGCACGCGCGCGGCCGCTCGACGCTCAACTCGGGCCATCGTTATGTTCCCTCCTGCGCCTACTAAAACGGCGGTTCGCACGAAAAAAGCGTCGCGGCGGCCCAACCAGGACCGCCGCGCGCTTCGTTTAACGGCTTCTCGTCTTGTGGCGATTCTTCCGCAAGCGCTTCTTGCGCTTGTGCGTCCGAATCTTCTGTCGCTTGCGCTTACGTCCGCACGGCATTCCGACTCCTCTCCTCTGTCCTGCTGCGCTGAATCATGCGGTCGCGTCGTTGACCCGAGCCTTCAATTCATTGGATGCCTTGAAGAACGGCACCAACTTGGCGGGTACTTGCACGCCGTCGCCGGTGCGCGGGTTGCGCGCCTGGCGCGCGCGACGCTCCTTGACCTTGAAACTGCCGAAGCCGCGCAGTTCGACCTTGTCCCCCTCCGCAAGCGCCCGGCAAATATTGTTGATCACCTCGTTGACGATGATGCTGGTGTCCTTCTTGTTGAGCCCGGTGACCCTCGAGATCTCCTCGACCAAGTCTGCTTTCGTCATGGCTCTCTCCCAGTTAGGAAACTCGGCTCGGCACTCCGCGGCGCGCGTCACGACGGCGCTGCGTTCACCGTACTCTCGATCGATCGGTCACGCGACCCTTCGCTTCGAGACGATCGCCGTGGAAGCTAGCATAGCCCTGAAAGGCTGTCAAATAAGAATTTACATTGGGTACACGGGGCCCCGGGCAAAAAAAAAGGCGCCGCCGCGCCGTGTGCTTGGTCTCGGGAAACGCAACGTCCTTGAGGGAATGGGCCCACGCCGAAGCAAGACACGCGCGAAGCAGCAACCTTGCCCATGACATATCAACTCACATGCCACGGGCGAAGGAGGGGCGCCGTGCCGCCACCAAGTGCAAGCAATCGAAAGAGGTTGGCGAATTCGCGAGGGGTAAGTGGGTGCGCGCGAGTGAGACCAGAATGCGTATTAGACCCTAGCTCCAGGCCGCGCGCTGCGCGCGCCCGCGCGAGCGAGTGCAGCCGCGTGCCGCGCAAGGTGCCAACGTTTCCCGTCGCTGCGCAGTGCGTCGCAAGACGTTCAGGCGTTGCCGCCGCTGGCAGCGACGATGGCGTGGATGCGCTCGAAGAGGCGGCGGTGCTGCTCGTCAAAAACGATCCCGCGCCGCTGCATCACCGCCGAGGCGGTTTCCATGGCCTTGTCGAGACGGTAGGGAGTGAGGTCGCGACCGTGACCCCACGAGAAGCTGGGCACGAAGGCGTCGGGCATCTCGCTCGAGTAGAGGTTGCAGTTGAACCCCACGACCGTACCGGTGTTGAACACCGCGTTGATCCCGGTCTTGGTGTGGTCGCCGAGAACCATGCCCAAAAACTGCCGGCCGCTGTCCCAGGAGCGGCCGCCGCTCCACATGCGCACGGTTCCGTAG